>JALRGP010000078.1 GCA_023259685.1 Alphaproteobacteria bacterium
TAACCGAAAATCCTTAGATAAATTGCTAATCGGAGTGACCTGTGAAAAAGGAATAGTCTCTAATTCACCATTGGCATGGCGTAAGTGGATACAACGCAATGATATCGTTTCTACCGTCCCAACGCCCCCTTTAATCTTGACAACATCACCAACAGACATAGATCCTTCAAACAACGTTAACATTCCATTAATTAAATCTTTGACCAGTGTTTGTGCACCAATACTTAAAGCAAGTGAAAACATTCCTAAGCTGTACATGATTGAGGTCGCATCCACGTGACATTCACCAAGAATCAACAACAATCCTAAAATTAATAAAAACCAACGAACAATACCGCGAATAATAGGAATAACTGTTTTGACAAGAGGGTTTTTATCAAAACTATTATTTTCTTCGATACGTTTTTTAATAAAATAATCAAAATAAAAATCTAATATTTTATTAATCCACTTCCAGAAAAATAAACAGATTGCAACAATGATCATAATCCGAATCATAATCATGACACTTGACATTAGGTATTCAAATGAAAAAAAATCAGATAATGTATGATTTTTAATGAAACCATACAAAGGATCACCTAAAACTTTTTTTGCATTTTGAGGATCCACATCAATAGGAAAATGATTTGGAGCAACGACTTTATTTATTAGTGCAGCTGCCCCGAGTTCAGTAGAATCAACTGAATTAATGAGTATTGTTGCCCACAATATCAAGAAGACTCTGATCATGTTTATTTTATTTTTGCTTCTTTAAAATCAACATGCTTGCGTGCAATTGGATCATATTTTTTTAAAAGTAGTTTTTCAGGTTTTTTACGTGCATTTTTTTTAGTCACGTAAAAATAACCGGTTCCAGCACTGCTTAAAAGTTTTATGGACATTGCAACATTTTTTTTAGCCATTGTCTTTCACTTATTTTTAAACCTTAACTCATTATAGCACATCTCAAATAATTTTGTATTTTTTAAGTCTTTTCCGAAATGTTGATAGACTCATTCCTAAAATTTTTGCGGCACGAATCTGAGTGCCATCGCAATGTTTTAAAACTTCTTCAAACAAACCTTTTTCAACTTCTTCAATGACTAAATTATATAAATCATCATGAATTTCACAATGGTTTAAATAATCATTGACAGAATCACGAATGATAGAAGATAATCCCATGTCTCATTGTTAGTTTTATTCGTAATGCGATTGTAGCATGTTCAAAATGAAAATGTATTACATTTAATGATTTTGTTTTTGAGTCAATTTGTTTAAAATATTACAAACTATACAAATTAACTTTGACCAATTAAATTTTTAAAAGTCAATAAGAAACGGCAGCAATTCGGCAAGAAGGCAAGAATGATAAATTTTGAAAAACGTTGGTTTTGTGTTTTACTAAATTTAATGGTTCTACTCGGCTTTATGGATGGACATGCCTTGTAGAGCTTGGTGAATCTTTATTTTAAAAGGAGTCAAAATGTCCAAATTAAAAACAAAAAGCAGTGCAAAAAAGCGCTTTAGATTAACAGCCTCTGGTCTGGTTAAGATGGGTAAGGCAGGACGTCGTCACGGCATGCGCAAGCGTACAAATGAGATGTTGCGTGATTCACGTGGTTCTGCAATCATGGCAAAACCTGATGCAAAACGCGTCAAAGATTATTATTTACACGGTTAGTTTGGAGGTTATAGTATATGGCACGTGTTAAAAGAGGTGTGACGACTCATGCCCGTCACAGAAAAGTATTAAAGCTGGCAAAAGGATATCGTGGTCGTTCCAGCAAATGTTTTAGACCAGCTCTTCAACGAGTTGAAAAAGCTTTGCAGTATGCTTATCGTGATCGTCGCAATAAAAAAAGAGAATTTAGATCTTTGTGGATCCAAAGAATCAACGCGGCTGCACGTTTGCATGGTTTAACGTATTCGCAGTTTATGAATCTTGTCACAAAAGCAGGTATCCAATTGGATCGTAAAGTTCTTGCATTTATGGCGATGAACGAACCAGATAGCTTTAAAGCCATTGTTGAGGAAGTCCAATCAAAGAATGCTGCTTAATAACGTCTTCATCAAAACATTTAAACGCAGTCCCATAGGGTCTTTTTTAGGTGGTCTTTCAAAATTCACAGCTGTGGATATTGCTGAGTCTGTTCTTAAGGAGATGGATAATGGTGAACCTGATTATTTTTTATTGGGATGCGTGTTATCTGCGGGGTTGGGGCAATCTCCTTCTCGTCAAGTTTTGGGACGTTTAGGTTTGTGGGATACCCCTTCTCACCACATTAATAAAGTGTGTGGATCGGGTATGCAAGCTGTCATTGATGGCGCTCTTCGTATTAATGCATCCTACAACCACCATGTGGTGTGCGGAGGTATGGAAAGTATGAGTAATGCACCCTATTTGGCCATGAAAGCACGCCAAGGTTACCGTTCGGGACATTCAGAATTCATTGATCATATCATGTATGATGGTCTTGAAGATCAAGCATGTTTATCTTACGGCGAAACTCGCCGTGGTGTGATGGGGTGTTTTGCTGAGGAAATTGCAAAAGAATACGGTTTGACAAAAAATGAGCTCCATGACTATGTTTTTGAAGGTCTATCTCATTTTCAAAAACATGTTGATGATCATCGTGATGCCATTGTACCAATAGGAGGCTTGGATACCGATGAACAACCATCCAAAGTTAAGCCTGAAAAATTTGCGGGGTTACCGACACCTTTTTTGAAAGATGGTGTTGTCACACCTGCTTCTGCGTCGGGGTTGTGTGATGGGGCAGCGTTTATTGAACTATCTTGCGAAGAAACACACTTTCAAATCAAAGGCTACGTTAATGTGTGCGTACGTCCTCAGGATTTTTTGAAGGCCCCTATCTTGGCTATTGAAAAATTAGTTTATGAACTATCATGGGATATTAATAGTGTTGATGTTTTTGAAATAAACGAGGCATTTGCAGTTTTGCCTGTGATTGCCATGAAAGAATTGCGCATTCCAAGATCGAAAATCAATCCTTGGGGCGGAGCATGTATTTTAGGACATCCGATTGGCATGAGTGGTGCAAGAATCATCATAACCCTTCTGCAGATTATGCAGAAGAATCATTTGCGTCGTGGAATCGCGTCATTATGTATTGGCAGTGGGGAAGGGATTGCCATTGCTATCGAACAAATATAATCCCTAAAAGAGGTAAAAATGATATCAAGATTTAAAACATCTTCGCCAACTGTGAGCTTTATGCCACCTAAAACAATTGTTTTGGTGGGGTTAATGGGATGCGGAAAAACTAGTGTAGGAAAACGCTTAGCAAGGCGTTTGGAGTTAGAATTTTTTGATTCCGATCATGAGGTTGAATTATCGGCAGGCTGTTCAATTAAAGATATTTTTGCAATTTATGGTGAAGATCATTTTAGAGAGGGTGAATACCGCGTCATTAAAAGATTGCTGGATCAGCCTCCTCATATTTTAGCAACCGGGGGAGGGTCCTTAATGCACGAACCGACCCGTGAGCTTGTTTTGGAAAAATCAATTACAGTATGGTTAAAGGCTGACCTTAATACATTGATATCTCGCGTATCAAGAAGAAGTGATCGCCCATTATTAGAAAATGTCCAAGACCCTAAAGATGCATTAAAAGAACTTATTGATGAACGCTATCCCGTTTATGAAGAGGCACACGTTCACGTGGATACCTTTGATGAGCCTACAAATATTACAGTCGATCGTTTGATTGAAAAAATGAGCGAATATATCAGGCAACATTATCCGAATTATTACGTTTTAAAATCTATTTAATATGGTGAAAATTTTTTTAACAAGCTCTGCCTTGATCTGCTTAAGCGGGTGTGTGCCCGTTATTGTCGGAGGCGGAATGGTTGCTACTGGTACCGTTTTAGCTAAAAAAAAAGGTATGAGCGGAACCATCTCCGATAGCAGTCTATCGTTATCGATTAAAACCCATTTTTACAACCTTGATCCTAATATGCATGCCGAGGTTGGTGTTAATGTGCAATCGGGTGATGTGTTATTAACTGGTACTGTATCAAAGGCAGAATGGCAAAAAGAAGCTGAACGCTTAACATGGACCGTAGAAGGCGTTGAAAACGTTTACAACTATATCAATACAACTGAAAGTAAAAATCATAATCTTTTTAAAGATAGTTGGATAACAACCCAAATTAAAACAAAAATACTTGCGACGGAAGATATACGTTCCGTCAATTACAGTATTAAAACTGTTGATGGAATTGTCTATTTAATGGGGCATGCAAAAGGTCAAAAAGAATTGGATACAGTTTTAACGATATGCAGAAATTTAAATGGCGTTGATAAAGTTGTTTCAATGGTAAAGATCAATCAAAAAAATCAACGAGAAATAAAACAAGAACCGTAGATTTTTTAAAAAAATCTGCGGTATGTTATTGCCTTCGAGATCATCGTCATTCAGTATTATTTTTTTATTAAGGATAGGGTTTTTTATCAATTAAATTTATTAAATAAACATTAGGGGCCTTCACAGCCCCCCAAAGGATAAAAATTTTTAGATAGGATAATAAAAAATTATTTTTTATGTTTGCTAGATTTATCTTTCTTAGGTTTTTTCTCTTTTTTTGTTTTTTTGTCTTTTTTTCTTTTCATGAGATTTAGGATCGATGTCTGTAGTAGTTAATCCTGTTTTCTTTAAATTTTT
>JALRGP010000079.1 GCA_023259685.1 Alphaproteobacteria bacterium
AAATAAATTACAAGGAATGGCCCGTAATTTCAAGGTTGTCATGATTGTCGGCGCCAGGCAAACAGGAAAATCATCTATTTTAAGACATTTATTTCCTCATTTAACCCATATCACTTTTGACCCCTATAACGATCAGTATGGAGCAAAAGCAGATCCAGACCAATTTCTTAAAAATTTTCCGTCACCAATCATTTTGGATGAGGTACAGTATACGCCAGAACTGTTATCCGCTATCAAAAGATTTGTTGATCGTTCTCCTGAAAAGGGTCAATATTTTTTGACCGGCTCTCAAAATTTCACACTTCTTAAAAATGCAGCAGAAAGCCTTGCTGGTCGTGTTGGAATTTTAGAAATGAATGGTCTGACGTACTTTGAAAAAACTGGCCAACTTGAGTCCCATTGGATTAAAAAATATTTAGAGAATCCTTATGATCTTGTGGGATCACTTAAAGCCAACCCTTCAGAAAGTATTTACGATAAAATTTGGATGGGTCAACTTCCAGAAGTTGCAAATATTGAATCCGATTTTATTCCAACTTACTTGTCATCGTATATCCAAACTTATTTAGAAAGAGATATTCGTGTTTTTGATAATATCGAAGATATGCAAAAATTTGATCGCTTTTTAGGATTATGCGCAGCAATGACGGCCCAAGAAATGAATGATTGTCAGTTTGGACGAGAATTGGGTCTGTCTTCTCCCACCATAAAAAGATGGAGATCCAGCTTGATTTCAAGTTACCAATGGAGAGAGATTTTGCCGTATTATGGGAACACAATTAAACGTTTGAGCAAAAAAGCAAAAGGATACTTTTGCGATACAGGCTTGGCATGTTATTTACAACGTATTCCTTCCTCTTTTGCGTTAGCGTCTCACCCCAATTTGGGGCATTTATTTGAAAGTTATTGCCTGACTATGGTTTGGGCGATTTGTTCATCACTGCCATCTTTTCCAAAAATTTATCATTGGAGAACAAATAGTGGCGCAGAAGTAGATATCATTCTAGATTACAACGGATGCTTGTACCCTATTGAAATTAAATGTAAAACGTCTGTGACAAAAAGAGACGCTCAAGGAATCACTGCTTTTTATGATACCTATCCAAATGCAAAAATTGCACCTGGAATCATTCTCTACACCGGTGATTATCCTCTTCAAATGAAGGATCATTGTGTAGCTATACCTTGGAATAGCTGCCTAAAATAAGGGAATGGTCACGTTTTTGATGACCGCTCTTGGGTTTTGAAAACTCATCCATTATACATTCATGAATATTACTCATTAGAGTTCTTTCAAAACCTTATTTTGGAACTAAGACGATTTCAGCACTATTTGAATAATCGTCCTGGTTTAAGCTTGAAAAATTTTTAAAAGTTTTTCGATAGAACAGCCCGTTATCATATCGTCCAAGAACAGATCTTTTTGTCCTGGATAAACAACAAATAAATGGTGCAACTTCAAATCCTCAATAGCAACTCTCATCGATTTTGTTGTATGGGGAGCATCGGAAAATTTAAACTCGATACCGTATTTTTTCCCATTTTTAAAAATAAGTAAATCAAGTTCTGCACCATTTTGTGTCCTCCAAAAAAAAGCTTCTTGGGCATCGATATTGAGGCCCCTTATTACTTCTTCAAGGGCAAATCCCTCCCAAATGGCTCCTTTTAAGGGATGAGTATTCATGTCTTCTATGCTTTCAATTCTAGATAATGCATTCATCAAACCACTGTCTCGAATATAAAGTTTAGGGGTTTTTATTTGTCTTTTATGTGTATTTTCAAACCAAGGATGGAGGATCCTGACCATAAATGTCCCAGCTAAAATATCCAAATAATGTCTAACGGTTGGTCCTGATAAAGACAGTGATTTACCAATTTGATCCATGTTTAATAATTGACCGTGATAATGAGACAGCATCATCCAAAATCTTTGTAATAAAAGCGGTAAAATCCTAAAGCCAAGGTTTGGAATATCTTGTTCTAAAAATGTCCGAATATAAGATTTACGCCAAATCAAACTGTCTGAGTCTGATAAGGATAAAAACGAATGCGGGAATCCTCCTCGGATAAGGAGCTGAGAAGGATCACATCCTTCGTAAATAGACAAAGGTGTGAGTTCAATATAACCAATACGCCCTGCTAAACTTTCACTTGATTGGCGAATTAAATCTCGAGAGGCGCTCCCTAAAATAAGAAAATGGGCACGTTTTAGATCTGCCAAAACTCTTAAAATGGGGAATAAATCAGGACAACGTTGAATTTCATCAATAATCACAAGGCCACTAAGGTGTTCAAGTGAGCGCATAGGATGGGTTAAAGCTATCAAGTCTTCTGGATTTTCAAGATCAAAATGATGAACTGTCTCATTGTAAGTTTTTGAATATTCCCGTGCTAATGTTGTTTTTCCACACTGACGCGGGCCTAAGATGCCGCATACCTGATGAATACGTAATTGATCTGAGATTTTTTTTAAAAAAGAAACACGCTTGATCAGCATAAATTATCCAAGTTATTTTAAACCCACACTTCATAATAACTTGGAAATCATGAAATTCGCAAAATAGACATCATGTGAAAGCTTAAAATATACGAATGTTATTTTGCTCCTAATCTTCCGACAACTTTTAATCGAACCTATATCAGCAATTTCATGATGATTCTTGTCATTTGTGATCGATGAATCCCTGTGTATCCTATTCCTCAGGAGAATGTCATCATGAACGCATGGGGATGTTTGACTTAAACGCAATTTATCAGCACAATAATTAAAATAAATGAAGCTGATATTAATCTGATATTATGTCGACAAATTTCAAACCTAGGTATACGATAACGCCTGGCATTGCGAAAAACCTGATGAGAATTGAGGCAGTTAAAGAAAAGGTATCGTTACTACCAGTTAATCCGACGGTTCTTGCCTCCTTAAGAGAGACGGCTAAGCTGTACACAACGCACTATTCAACCATGATTGAAGGTAATCAACTTAAACCTCATGAGATCAAAGAGGTTATTCAACTTCATGGTCATTTTCCAGGTAGAGAACGAGATGAACATGAAGTCAAAGGCTATTATGCCGCTTTGGCTCAGTTAGAATACTACAGTGCCCAAAACCATCCTATCACCGAAAAAGTGATTCAAACCTTGCATGCGTTAGTGATGAGTGATGGAAAAACCAACATAAAACCAACACCTTACAGAGATGGAAAAAACGTTATCAAAGATAGCCTCACAGGAACAATTGTGTATATGCCTCCAGAAGCCAAGGATGTTCCCGGTCTTATGCGCCATTTAGTATTATGGATCAAAGACAATGAAGAGATACCGTATCCTATTGTTGCAGCTATTTCCCATTACCAGTTTGCAACAATTCACCCCTATTATGATGGTAATGGTCGAACGAGCCGGTTACTCACAACATTGATATTGCACCTCGGTGGGTATGATTTAAAAGGTTTATATTCTCTTGAGGAGTATTATGCTAAAAACTTGCTTGACTATTATCGCGCTATCAACATTGGCCCATCTCATAATTATTACTTTGGAAGAGCAGAAAGTAATATCACTCCTTGGGTAGACTATTTTATCGAAGGAATGGCTTGTGCTTTTGAAAAAGTTGTGGCGCAGATGATGCAAAGCTTTGAGAAAGATGAAAAAGATCATTCGCAGTTACTGCGTACACTAGACCCAAAACAACGTAAATCTCTTGAACTATTTAAAGATTATGATGTTGTGACAGCTAAACAAATCGGTGATTTATTCGGTTTTCAACCCAGGACGAACGCTGCGCTTTGCAAAAAATGGACTCTTTGTGGCTTTTTAGAAATTGTAGACACCTCTAACAAAGCCAGAAAATATAAGTTGGCGAAGCCTTACCAGTGTATGGTGAAAGGGGATCTATGAACACTTTTTTAAGAAACTAATTGTTCTCTTCCACCAGGAAAATATCTATACAACGTAGAGACATTGACTTTAATGCGCTCTGCAACTTCAGAAAATGTAATGGATGGATCTGTTAAAAGGGTTTTGGCAATTTTAAGATCATGGGCGTTTAAAGATTTTGGACGTCCTCCTACTTTTCCCAGTAATTTTGCGGATGCTAGCCCGGCCCGTGTTCTTTCTTTAATAAGTGAGCGTTCAAATTCTGCAAGGGAAGCAAATATGTGAAAAATTAACTTGCCACCTGATGTTGTTGTGTCCATACATTCTGTTAAAGACTTAAATCCAATAGACCTTTGCTCTAAATCTTCAATTGTTTCCATTAATTGTTTAATGGATCTTGCTAAACGATCTAATTTCCAAACGATTAATGTATCACCATTCCTCATATAACTGAGAGCTGCTTTTAATTCTGGTCTTTCCCTTTGAGCACCAGATGCTTTTTCTGTAAAAATATTTTCGCATCCAGCTGCTTTTAGGGCGTTGATTTGTAAATCTAAATTTTGATCAAGGGTGGATACTCTGGCATAACCAATCAGCATCTTAAAACTCATCTTTTCATCCTGTTTTAAGATAGCATATTTCAAGGTACTGTTTTAAGATGGAAAAAGTGGCTTTTTTGAAGACCAAAAAGCTTTTTTTTAAAATTCTCAAAAAGGATCCTTTTTGAGAGGCTCTTTAGAAAAT
>JALRGP010000007.1 GCA_023259685.1 Alphaproteobacteria bacterium
GTGGAAAAGAAGTGTCATTGTCTTATTGGAATGGAAATGAATTTTCCTACACAGGGTCGTCTTTAGGAAAAGCATTTCATGATCTTTCATTAAAATATATGTATTTTGGTCAATTGAAATCAACCGGTCGAATGGTGCTTCAAACATCACAATTTACGGAATTAGATGGTATTTTCGAAAAAGTGTCTTAATCCATGCACATTATTCACGGTCAATTTAAGAAGAAAAAACTATTGATGCCACCACCAACCTTAACACGCCCAACATCCCAAAGCATCAAAGAATCGATATTTAATGTTTTACGACATCGCTATAATTTTAATTTTGAGGGTAAAAACGTATTAGACGGATGTTGCGGATCAGGCAGTATTGGTATCGAAATGATGTCTTTAGGGGCGCAGGCAATTTTTGTGGATGAATCCAAAAAGGCGTTGGATATTGTTCAAAAAAACCTCAATGCGATTGAAAAAAAAGCCCGGATTTTATGTTGTGATATCTTAAAAATTCCAACAAACCCCTGCCATTCAATGGATTTAATTTTTCTAGACCCACCTTACCACAAAAAAATTATCCCAGATATTTTAGCGTCATTAAAACAGCGTCGTTGGATTAATGATTCAACGCTATGTGTGTTGGAAGCGCAAGAAAATTATATGCTGGATAAGTGTTGTATTAAAGAATATGGTCAAACGGTGGTCAGTTTCGGATTTTCAAAAACATAAAATAGTTTTTCTCTATGTTTCAGTTTTGTTTTTCTCCAATTTTTAATCACGCACTGCCCTGTGCAAAAATTTGACAAGCACCGGTGGTTTAGTGATATGATTCAATTAAGTTAGAGAGATAACTTTTTTTCGTGAAAGTTAACGTTGTTGAAAATAATATCGAACGAGCCCTTAGGCACTTAAAAAAAAAGATGCAAAGAGAAGGTGTTTACAGAGAAATGAAACTTCGCCGTCATTATGAAAAGCCATCAGAGAAAAAACTCAGACAAAAGACGGAAGCGTCTCGTCGTTCTCGCAAAACGCTCAAAAAAATATTAGATCTTTCTTAAAATATAGGCCGGATTAGCTCAGCTGGTAGAGCAACTGATTTGTAATCAGTAGGTCGTTGGTTCGAGTCCGACATCCGGCACCATATAAAATAAAAAAAATATGCTTGCACATCGTTTATGTTCCATTAAACCATCCCCAACATTATCATTAAATCAAAAAGCCAATGAGATGAAATCTTTTGGCATTGATGTGATTAATTTAACACTTGGGGAAAGTGATTTTGATACACCATCATATGCATCGGCTGGCGCTACCGAATTCATTAGAAAAGGATTGACGCGTTATACCGCGGTTGATGGAATTTTACCTTTAAAACAAAAAATTTGTGAAAAATTTAAAAATGACAATCAATTGACGTATCAGCCATCGGAAATTATGGTGTCTACCGGCGGAAAGCAAGTCATTTTTAATGCAATGATGGCCACGCTCAATCCCGATGACGAGGTGATTATTCCTGCCCCTTATTGGGTGAGTTACGTTGATATTGTGCAAATTTTTGGTGGGCGCTGCGTCATTATTCCAACGTCAAGTGACACAGATTATAAACTGACACCTGAACAACTAGAGAATGCCATTAATCATAAAACGAAATGGTTAATTTTAAACTCTCCATCCAATCCCACAGGAGCAGTTTATACAGATGAGGAATTGTTAGCGCTGTCTAAGGTTTTGATGACCTATAACCATGTTCATATCCTGAGTGATGATATTTATGAATATCTTATTTATGACCAGGAAAAATTTTATAATATCGTCACGGTCGAGCCTCTTTTGCAAAAAAGAACGTTAATTGTCAATGGTGTGTCGAAATCTCATGCAATGACCGGATGGAGAATTGGTTATGGAGCAGGAGAATCCTCTCTGATCAAAGCCATGACAATGCTTCAATCTCAAAGTACATCTAATCCTTGTTCTGTGGCACAAGGGGCAGCTTTGGCAGCTCTATCAAACGAACATACATTGCTTCCTATTTGGAAAGATGACTATCAAAAACGGCGAAATTTTGTGGTATTTGAAATTTCAAAAATGCACAATTTTTCATGTATTTTACCAAAAGGAGCCTTTTATGTTTATGTGGATTGCGCCTCTATGATGAATCAATTGTCCTTAAAAACAGACGTAGAATTATGTAATCTTCTTCTTGAGACGTATCATGTTGCTGTGGTTCCGGGTTCTGCTTTTGGATGCGATCAAACATTTCGCATTTCCTATGCAACCTCACAGGATCAATTGCAAAAAGCCATCGACCGACTCCATTCATTAGACAGATCAGTTTGTTCAAATGATTGAAGAATTTTTAAAATCAACCACAGGCACAATACATGTTTATACTGACGGTGCGTGCAGCGGAAATCCAGGGCCAGGAGGTTATGGAATTGTTTTTGTGAACGAAAACAAATCTTGTGACCACAGTGGTGGAGATAAAGCCACGACAAACAATCGTATGGAAATGATGGGGGCTATTGTTGCCCTTGAATTATTAAAAAATTACAATATTCAAAATTCCATTGAAATGATAACCGATAGCCAATATCTCAAAGATGGAATTACAAAATGGATTGTATCTTGGAAAAAAAATGGATGGAAAACGTCGTCAAAGCAAGACGTCAAAAATAAAGATTTATGGTTAAGACTTGATGAGGTGTTACCCAGTTTTCATAGCTTAACGTGGCATTGGGTCAAGGGGCACAATAATCACACATGGAATGACCGTGCAGATTTATTGGCCAAAAACGCCATTTTGAAAGAAAAAATGGGAATGTAAATCTATCATTCACTTTGATTAAAATTTACATATAATTTTTCTCCAAGAGTAATATATGTTAATACTATATTAAGGTAAGAATGCATTCTCATGTGATTTGATACAATAATTTAATAAAGTGTAAAGATTGGTTTTACACACACTGTATTGTTTTTGTATGTTTTTTTAATATTGAATCAAATAAGGAGATCCTACTATGACTTATAACAAACAAGATAAAACTCTTGCGGAAAAAGCAACAGAAACCGTGAAAGGCGCGATGCACAAAGTTGGTGAAATATTGCACATGACCCCCAAAATAGAAAAGTTTAAGGAACAATTCCACACAGCTAAAAAAAATTATGATAATTATAATTATGAAAAAGAATATAGTAAGGCTGCACAATCAAATACGATTAAAGGTCTAGAGGAGAGAATTGAGATTAGAAAGGCGTATGAATCCCTCATCGAGGATCATACAGAAGCAATCGCTAATTTAACCAAGGAGTTGTATCATGAGCTTGAAAAATACGAAAAAGAGTTTATGAAACTACAGGAGAAACATGATGTCACCGATGATACAGTTCAACGAAAAGAATTATTAAAAAAACAAGAAGATGTTCACCATCATATTAAAAATATTAAAAAAGATTTATTAGAGTTGAGTGATGCCGTGATAGAACAGGAAAAAAAGACCAAAGATTATTTGAAGTATGTGATTGATTACAAAGATCACAAAGACCAGAAAGATCATAAAAAAATATCATCTTCGTCAACATAGTTAATTTTTGTTAAGGTATTGGGTTCTCGCTTTTCGCCATTCAAGCGGGAACCCAATATGTTTCCTTTTTTTTACTTCGTGAAATTACAATTTCGAAAATGTGGCAATCGCCTCTTTTTGTTTTTCAATCAATAGATGGCATCCTTGTTTAGCAAGCTCCAATAGTTTAAAGAAATCTTCAAAAGAATAAGATTCTTTTTCAGCGGTCGTTTGAATTTCAACAATTTGTCCTTTAGCTGTTAATATAAAATTGGCATCTACCTGGGCATTAGAGTCTTCTAAATAATCTAAATCCAAACATGGTTCCCCGTCTACAATACCACATGACACTGCTGCAACTTGATCCACAATTACAGATGGGCTTAAGGAGTGTATTTTTTTATGTCCGTTGATTGCTTGTCGCAAAGCAACATAGGCACCAGTAATGCTGGCTGTTCTGGTTCCACCATCCGCTTGTAAAACGTCACAATCAATTTTAATTTGCCGTTCTCCTAATGCTTTCAAATCGACAACACAGCGAAGACTACGGGCAATCAGGCGTTGAATTTCTTGTGTTCTTCCCGATTGTTTTCCTTTGACGGCTTCGCGTTCAATGCGCTCATTCCCAGAGCATGGTAGCATACCATATTCTGCATGGATCCACCCACTGCCGGTTCCCCTTAAAAAGGGAGGTATTTTTTCTTCAATGGTTGCTGTGCATAACACATGGGTATCTCCATACTTCACAAAACATGATCCATGGGCATTTTTACAAAAGCCTGGACCTAAAAAAACGGAACGTAATTCATTATTTTTTCTTGATTTTCTTTTTAAAGCCATTGTTATTTTTTTCACGCATAATAGATAGATCATCTTATCTTAGTTAGGTTTGGGGAAACAAATTTACACAATTTCTAGAAAATCACAAAAATTCAAAAAAGTACTGAACTGATGCTATCATAAAATAAGTCCGTTTAATGATTGAATTTTATGAAAAAAGATATTCACCCCGCCTATCATGCAATTAAAGTACACATGACTGATGGAACGACCTTTGAAACAAAAACAACATGGGGTAAACCAGGCGATGAAATGCGTTTGGAAATTGATCCAAAATCTCACCCTGCATGGCTTGGTGGTGGTCAAAGGCTTGTGGATACAGGTGGGCAGCTCAGCAAATTTTCCAAACGTTATCAAAGTTTTTCTTTTAATAACAAATAATGCCAGCGCTTGCCCTGCCCATGTCAAACATTTTATCAGAGCCCGGGTATTTATGTGATTTAAATCCCCCACAAAAACAGGCTGTTTTGTCTGTTGATGGTCCTTTATTGGTTTTGGCTGGCGCAGGGACTGGGAAAACGCGCGTTCTTACAACACGTATTACCCACATTTTGCATGAAAAAAAAGCGCGTCCTTTTGAAATTTTGGCGGTGACATTTACTAACAAAGCCGCCCAAGAAATGAAAGAACGCGTTACAAAAACATTGGGTACTCATATTGAAGGCATGTGGATTGGTACATTCCATTCCATTGGTGTCAAGATCCTTAGAACACATAGCGAAAAAGTCGGTCTCACCCCCCATTTTTCAATTCTTGATTTTGATGATCAAATCAAAGTTATTAAACAAATTTGTCAATCTCTTGATATTGACGATAAACGTTTGCCTCCCAAACATGTGGCATCAGCCATTTCAAGATTTAAAGACCAAGGCAAACGTCCAGACCAAGCTATTCACCCTGATCCTCAAATGGTTCATGTTTATAAAGCATATCAAGAGCGTCTGCAATCACTGAATGCTGTTGATTTTGGTGATTTGTTGTTATTAACGTTGTTGTTATTTAAAAATTATCCTGATGTCTTGGCTCATTATCAACGTCAATTTAAATACATCTTAGTTGACGAGTACCAAGATACAAACGCCGCCCAATATGTGTGGTTACAATTATTGGCGGCGCACCATCAAAACATTTGTTGTGTGGGCGATGACGATCAATCCATTTATGGGTGGAGAGGAGCCGAAGTTGGCAATATTTTAAGATTTGACCAAGATTATCCTGGGTGCGGCGTCATTCGTTTAGAACAAAATTACAGATCGACCCATCATATTTTGGGTGCGGCGTCGGGACTAATTGAAAATAACGGCAGGCGTCTCACCAAAACCCTTTGGACCGAACGGGACGACGGTCAAAAAATTTTAATCAAAGGCACGTGGGATGGGGAAGACGAAGCCCGCTTTGTGATTTCACAAATTGAAAACAGGCGCGTTCCTTTGAACCAGGTGGCCATTTTGGTACGGGCCTCTTACCAAACTCGTTTATTTGAAGAACGGTTGCTGACCACCGGAATTCCCTACCGTGTCATTGGGGGATTGCGATTTTATGAGCGCCAAGAAATTAAAGATGCATTGGCATACGTTAAATTAATCTATCAAAAATCAGATAGTTTGGCCTTTGAACGTGTCATCAATTTACCCAAACGTGGCATTGGTCCATCAACCATTGGCGTCTTACATAACATCAGTCGCGAAAGACAAATCAATATTATTGAAGCCACCCGGGTATTTGTAAACGAAGACCAAGGGCGGCCGGGAGTTCGAAAAACCTTATCCAATTTTTTAAATGATGTGGACCGTTGGCATAGTCAACTAGACACGATGGCCCACAGTGATGTTGTTAAAACGGTGTTGGATGAATCGGGATATACGGGTCTATGGATGAGTGAAAAAACATCCGAATCAGCGTCTCGGTTAGAAAACCTCAAAGAGTTGATTAAAGCCATCGAAGACTTTGGCCATTTGTCCGGGTTTTTAGATCACGTCAGTTTGGTTTTGGATCATTTTGATAACAAGCAACAAGACCAGGTAACATTAATGACCCTGCACGGCGCCAAGGGATTGGAATTTGAATTGGTCTTTTTACCCGGTTGGGAGGAGGGGATTTTTCCCCACCCACGCTGTCTTCAAGAAAATGGCCTCGAAGGGCTAGAGGAAGAGCGACGCCTTGGGTATGTGGGGATCAGCCGATCAAAAAAACATCTGGTGATCTCTTATGCACTGAAAAGATACAGCTTTTACCAAGGGTGGACCCACGTGGATCCATCGCGGTTTTTGAATGAAATTCCTGAGGATCACTTTATTCATAAACCCGCAGGGACTTCGTGCTTTTAAGACCAGGCTTTAAACTGGGCTTGATCGGCCGCCACATTCAATACAGCATGTCTCCCCTTTTGCATCACAGTTTTATGAGGGTTGCGAGAAAAAATCACTCTTATGAGCTTTTTGATATAGAACCAGAGGCTGTGGATGATTTTTTAAAACATGACGGATGCTATAACGTTACAACCCCTTACAAAGAGACTGTGTTTCCCTATTGCCATACATTAACGGATGAAGCATCTTTGTGTGGTGTTGTCAATACAATCATTGTGCATAATGGACATGTCACAGGACACAATACGGACATGTTGGCCGTGTACGATTTGCTTAAGCCTTATCCCCTGAACAATATAATGATTTTTGGAAATGGAGGCGTCGTGAAGGGGGTTGTGCCAGCCCTTAAACAATTAGGTGTTCAAACAATTCATATGATTGGACGAACGCCAAAAACCATTCATGGTATCGAGACGATACCCTTTAAATATGCCCCAGATATAGGAGCGATGGATTTGTGTATTAACACGATTCCCTTAACATCTTGGACCAATGTTTCTCTTCCAAGTCTCACATCAAACGGCGTGTTGTTTGATTGTTGTTATGGAACAAGCGGGGGTTTTTTTGATCAATTCAAGGGTGATTATCACCGCATAAAGGGTATAGAGATGTTGATTATCCAGGCGTCCTATGCCTTTAATTTTTGGAACACCCATGTGGAAAATTTCTAAGATACCCGACGGATCCAGAAAGCGTTTGTTTCGTTTGTATGAATCCTTGCAACTGAATCCTTGGCATTTTGAACAATTTCGCTCAGAATCTGGATTTTTTGAAAAAAGCTATAAAGGATTTATTGTGTATCAAATCAGCGATGATATGGTGGATATTACGGGCCTTGGGGTAGCGCCACATGTTCAACGGCAAGGACTTGGAAAGGCTTTACTTCACACATTGATAGAACAGCATCCTCTCAAACGCTTTTTTTTAGAGGTCAGCGTCCATAACACCAACGCCATCGCGTTTTATGAACGACAAGGATTTCAAAAGATTCAATTACGCCCTTTGTACGGCCATTATCTTGGACAATTATCTGATTTTTGGGTAATGTGTAAAAATTATATGTGATATGATTAATCGCATTAAGGTTGTCCGAATTTTTGGGTTTTACTCAATGCCAAAGTTATTGGCTCATCAATATCTTCCATTTGTAGAAAAATCATTCTCTTTCAATAATTGAACGAGTTCTTGAGTGTTTTTATCGTAAGGGGATGGTATATTTTATAGAAATAAAACTTTTTAAAATCTTACTTTCATACTAACTTCTCGCCAATCTTAATCTAAGTGGCTGTAAGTTTTATTCCATCCCACTCATTAGAGTTCTTTCGAAACACATTTTTTGATGAGAGTCTTCGCGTTGCTTTGATGCTCGAATCCTCATTTACTTGCATAGTAAGACTTCGGTTCTGCGCTTCGTGGGCGCCTAGCATTTCTCTATCCAAAAAAGGTTTTGAAAGAACTCTATTACAAGTGTGGTCCATCCAACAGGTAATCGCATGCCATTTTTGTGAGCATGCGACCTCTGGGGGTTCTTTGTAAAAAACCCATTTGAATCAGGTAAGGCTCAATCACATCTTCTAAGGTATCGCGCTCTTCGGATAAGGCAGCGCTGAGAGTATCAACGCCCACGGGGCCACCATCATAATGTTCATACATAATTTTTAAATAACTCATGTCCTGTTGATCCAGACCCATCGGATCCACATTTAACCTGTCCAATGCAAAGCATGCCAAATCAAAATCAATTCCGTCTTTTTTCTCATGTTTCATTAACGTCCAATGGTCACGAACACGACGCAGTAACCGTCCAGCAATACGCGGCGTTCCCCTTGAGCGTTTCGCAATTTCTTCACATGCCCTTTGTTGAATAGGCGTTTGCAACAAAGATGCCATACGGTGAATGATGAGTGCTAATTCATCAATGGTATAAAACTGCATCCGAAGAGGAATGCCAAAACGTTCCCGAAGAGGTTGACTAAGTAAGCCACACCGCGTTGTTGCACCAACCAATGTAAATGGTGCCAGATTAATACGGATCGACTTTGCACCAGGCCCCTCTCCAATCATAATGTCCAATTTATAATCTTCCATTGCACTGTACAAAATTTCTTCAACAACCTTATTAAGTCGATGAATTTCATCAATAAATAAGACATCGTGAGCCTTTAAATTGGTCAGCAAAGCCGCCAAATCTCCAGATTTTGTCAGAATTGGTCCAGACGTTAGTTTAATATGAACGCCCAATTCAATGGCAACAATTTGAGCAAGAGTTGTCTTGCCAAGGCCAGGCGGGCCGTGCAATAGCACATGATCTAAAGGTTCTTCTCGTTGTTTGGCCGCTTCTATGTAAATTTTAAGATTGTCCCGAACGGACTGCTGGCCTGTAAAATCTGACAAAGACCGCGGTCTTAAAGCGCGGTCTTCCGTTGATTCCTTAGTGTCTTTCACAATGGATGGTTCGGTATTGACGGTCATACCTATTGAATTACCACTTGATCCTGACTCAACATAGCATAAATAGAAGGAAGATCCACACTTTCACAAGTTGTGCCGTACACATTGAAGGTTCCAACATCATTGGTTTGAAGTTCAAAGGCAATTTTAAATTGTTGACCTTTGACAGGAAATGCCACCATCAAACAATCATCATAAGTTTGGATCCATGACACCGTCGTCATATCAAGATGATTGGGTAAACTTGTCACGGGCTGAAGACCTGCAGAAAATGCTCCACCAAAATCTTGGGTTAAAATCATGTTAGTTTCTTGAAGGGGTGACGTTACTTCTCCTTCCACAAGCATAATCACCCGTTGATTTGGTTTTAAACGACTAAGATTAATAGGTTTTCCTTCCAAATCTAGTATTTGACGTGTCATGGTCATGGACGAATACTCTGGTTTATGCATAGGTTCGTTTAAATACCCATAAGCCTGTAAATAAAAATCCTGATCTTGTCCGGAAGAGTTGTGACATTTCCAAGGGTACTCATCCTTTAATACCACCGACGTATTCTTTGAATTATATGTACAATACGCAGATAATTGCATCAATATAGCCATTGTTTTGGTCGATAATCTGGACAGGTCCTGATGAAATATACTTTTTAATAATGATTTAAAAAATTCATCGTCGTCTTGGCCACTGGATAAAATATTCAAACAAATCTGGCTTAGCTCATCGATAGGGGCATTATGGCAGGATGACTTGAGACGATCTTTAAAATTTTTTAATTGATCTTGATCATTCAACTTTGAATAAATCACTACACAATAAGATAAGGATAACGGATCATTGATTTGCAATTCTGTATTACTGAAATAATGAACCAGATCTAAGGCATTGATTTTTTGATGATTTAACAATGTATTAAATACATCTAATATATGATGCATTGTGTTTTGCTCCAAAAATGTTTGGTCATTGACACACCCCTTTAAAAAATCTAGAGCATCATCAAACATCTTTATTGGTATGAAGCTGATGGATTCAGGGTGATGTGTTTTTAAAAATGACACAAGCCTGATAAAATAAGATGTTAAAAATGCATCGGAGGGTGAATTTTTCCACAGTCCCATTCCTCCGTCAAAATTTTGAAACTCACACAGCGACGGTAATATTTTTGAATGCAATTCATCAAAGCGTTCACCCATTCCATATCCAAATCCCCTTGACAGTAATTGTTCCAAACACCCGTAAGGATATGATAATAATTTTTCAGATATCGCATAAAGTTTGCCCGAAAAATCTTTCTCAAAGTTCCCATGAATTTTTAAATTATATAAAGATAAATCTTTAAAAATATCTTGAGGAGAATGTTGATAAATCACAAAGCCTTCGTCACCATGGGTCTTTGGAACCAATATTTTTTGAGTTCTCAGTACCTGTGGACCTTGGGGTCGAATGGTAATCGTATTTTGTTTTGTCATAATATTTTGATCATCAAGAGTGAGACGAGAGGTGATGTCAAAAGTTCCCTCTCCCACATCACTCATGGGAACCATCACTTGGTGACGCTTGTGTTTTTCCATTGATATCTTTTGTTTTAATAATTCTTTTTGTCCCAATTTAATTGATAGAATTCCATCTTGAATAGGTTGAGCAAAGGTGTGAATTTGAACCATCATGGACGTTTGATCACCTTTTGTTAAAAAGGATGGGGACATCATTTCAACCACAACAGGATCACGAACAACGTAAGATGCGTCCCCTGCACCAACTTGGTTTTTTGAAACCACCATTGCCATTAATCTGATTTTTGTATTAATATCTGGCACATCTAATGTGATGGAACCTTGGCCATTTTTAATATCCAAATGACTGTAAACTTTTGAAAAAATAATGGGATTTTTGCGAATTCTAGCCATTTGACGTAACAACATTGCGTTATCACCACCACTGCGCAAACTGACAACCTCTCCCTTAATAGGCATAATTAATTTTTTATATAAATCTTTGACATCTAAATCCAATTGCTCTTGGCTATAAAAATAATTAAATAAATCTGGGCTTTTAAAATGATTTAAATTTAAAATTCCCTCGTCCACAGCCATCACAAATACATCAACTTTATCGTCCGTTAAACCATCAATATTGAATTGAATTGTATGGGGCATACTGGGACGTAGTATGGCTTTATCTTCAAAACGAACCTTGAGTTGATGATTAGATGCATCTCTTTTCACATATTTAATTCCAACTAAACGTTTTGGAATAGACAACGGACTTGATTCATCCACGTCTTTTAATGGTCTGTAACATGTGGCGTAAAGATAAACACCTGCCCCGTATTCTTTTTTCATTTTAATTTTAAGAGATCTTTCCTTTTCAATTGTAAAGGGATGCGTTTCGAAAATTTTATCACCAACAACATACAACATACCATTTCCTGCAAAGGGTGATGTTAAATGAACATCAATAGTCTCACCGTCTTTAACACGTTCGCTGTCTAAATGAATGGACATTTTTTCAGGCGATGCGTCCATGGATATTAAATCTTCATGAATATAGATGGTGGATTTCACATCTCCCTTTTGAACCTCAGTACGGTAACGTTTATAAGGACTCAAAGAAGAAAAAACAATCTTTTTATCTTTTACAACCCCTTTGTCTACAAAGTGATCTTTAAAAACAGGCTTGAAACCCCAATCACCATAGCGTCCATTTCGAATCCAATCGTAATCAATTTCTTCTTCAAATAATGAATATTCAAGTCCGTCTTGAAGTAACTCAGTTTGAGAGTGATCAATCACAACAACATGAATATGGTTGTGTTCATCACGTTTTAAACCAATATAATGGGATTGATGATAAAAAGGATATACAAGCGTATCTGATTGTGTTTGACCGTGAGGAATATGAGACGATAAACGAACTTTTGCCAGTAAAGGATGGGTCGAGTTAATTTTTGAAGTATCAATCGACAAATGAACCCGCCCCTCTCCATTGGGATCTAATGCCATGCGGTTTAATTCTTGTCTAACGGGGATAAATTCTTCCGATGCAACGCCAAATGTATAATCTTTAAATTTATCAAAATGAGGACGTTTTTCAATCGTTATATCTCCTGAAATACTGACATTTGGACAAGGAGAGCCGTATAAATAACTTGCCTTTAAATCAACAAATGTTTCTTGGTCTTTGAACAATTCTTGAGATGATGATGTGGTTGATAATATCATACGATTGGGGGTGAATTCTTGAACTTGAAAGACCGTTTTGGATAATTCTATGTCGCCTTGATGAATGCTGATGGTCCATTCTCCAAGCCTTGCATTGGTGGGAATATCATAAATATCATGATAAGACCCAAGATCACTGCCAGTTAAAATTTTTTGATGAAACACATGGCCATTAGGATGAATCATTTTTAAAATTAATGGTTGAGATGCTATAGCCTTTTTTTGCCCGTCTCTTAAAAATGCCGTCACATAAACGTGTTCACCGGGGCGGTAAAATCCTCTTTCTGTTGTCACAAAACCATCATGAAGGGTGTTTTTTTTTTGCCCAAAAATTGAAAAATCTGTTAAATCCAATCCATTTTTTGACAGATCCAAAAAGCAAAAATCTTTTTTAAAATAGGCAGTGATGATGTGAGGACAGGCTCCTCCTTTGCCATTTAAAGCTTCAACGGGAATGATTAATTGCCCCTCATGGTTGGTATGACCGTCCCATAAAATATCATTGTTGCGGGCAATTAATTGAACGTGAACATTTTGAATTAAATGGGCTTTTTTAAAAGACCTAACCTCAACTAACATATGAGATTTGGTCTTAAAGCATGACAAAGACAGATCCGTCAAAATCACTGCTTGTGATACGTTATTGTAACTCTTTGATGATTCACAGCAGGATAAAATATAAATCCCTGGCTTTGGATTTTTAACAAGACGATGAAATGGAATATTTTTAGTAATGGATGTGTTTTTAAATTTTAAAAAATCAGATGTATCCACCATATCAAACGAATGTTTAGACAGCTCTTCACCAATCGATTGTTTTAATTGCCAAGTTCCCCATCCTTTTAATGCTTCACTTAATTGTTCACCATTCAAATTTCGATCGGGAATACGGTACAACGTCATGTCAATTGATTGAACATTAATTGTCGTCACTGGGATTTGCCCATTCAAACAAGAGGGCAACACGTAGCAATCCTGGCTCAATGAAATTTTTCGTTTTTGATCAGAAATCCGAAGAGAGGTGCTCATATCCGCCCCTAAAGCTTCCCCGTACTTATTTTGTAAATGACCACTAATGCTGACATGATACTCAACGCCATAATTTAAATGGGTGATGCTGATGGAATTTTTTGTTTTTTTAATGTCACATTCCTCAGGTTTAGGAAAAATTTTGATCAACTCATGTAATTGTTCATCGGAATAATCAAACAAATCATGGTTTGTTTCAAACCAAATGTAAGGAGGGTTTTTATCACTTTCAATATGTTTTTTTTGAACTTTAAATGTAAAAAAATCCTTATATTCTGGATATCGCTTTCGAAACGCCTTCATGTCTGTCATTTTTTGAAGTGCATCATAAGACACTGACGCATACGGCTTAATATGTTTATATATCAACAAAGCTTTTACTTTTTGATCTTTATGTTTGTATTGTTTAAAAAGATGAACCAATAAATTATTGATCATGCGTTTGGTATCATAAGCATCATCATTTTTTATTTTCAAAAGATCAAGACCCACAAAACATGCTGTTTCCACGTATTTTAAATTTTCTTTACATAGTAAGACTAAATTTTTATATGCTAAAAATTTCATCTGTAAATCGGATGTCTTTGAAATACTATCCAATAATTGTTTTTCCTGAGCCTTTTTTTCTAAATCTGATAATTGAGGGGTGTTTTTAAAAAAATCTTCATATTGCTTTAAGTCCCAAGAATCAAAAAAACCATAAGAAAAACAACAGAAAAATCTAAAAAATAAGATAAAAAACCGCATCTGTAAATAAAAAAAACTTTTTTATTTATGCTAACAGTATTTTAAATTTTAGTTCAAATTTATGTGAAATGATGCAGAAATTTTCATTTTAGACAAAACATCTGAAAGATGATAAAGCAGTGATTTCATATTAAAATTGCTGAGATTACGCCGAAAATAATTGGACATATGTATCAACTTATCACCACAAATCTAGGTATACATAATCGCCTGGCTGTTAAATATAAGGGTTAGGAATACACAACTCTTGTAAAAATTTAATCTCTAAATTTTCCATTTTGTTTTGATCCTCTGGATTGATATGATCATAGCCAAGCAAATGCAATAATCCGTGAATTAATAAATGCGTAAAATGATTTTCAAAAGTTTTATTTTGCTCTAGGCTTTCTCGTTTAATCACGCCAAAGGATAAAAAAATATCTCCTAAATAATGGTCATCTTCCATAGGAAATGACAGCACATTAGTGGGGCAATTTTTTTGACGGTACGTAAAATTAAGATTTTGCATATCATGATCATTGACCAAAATAATGGATACATTAGATTTGCAAGAAAATCTATCTAAAAAAAAAGAAGATATACGTAAAACGTCATCTTCTTTTATCACACTATCAAAGGAAGGATCCTCAATAAAAACAGAAATATTAGGCTTTTTTTGTTTCAATTCTTTCTTTGATTCTGGCGCTTTTGCCTGTTCGGTTTCTTAAGTAATATAATTTAGCACGACGCACGTCACCTTTTTTCACTACTTCCACGCGGATATTGGGAGAATGTAATTGAAATACGCGTTCGACACCCTCACCGGATGACAATTTTCTGACTCTAAAAGATGAGTGAAGACCTCTATTTTTACGCCCTATAACAACGCCTTCAAAAATTTGAACGCGCTCTTTTTCACCTTCTTTAACTTTAACGTGAACTCGAACAGAATCGCCGAAACGAAAATCTGGGAATTCTGTGCCCTTTTTTTCTATATAATCTGATTCATACTGCTGAAGTAAATTCATGTTTGAACATACACATATAAACTTAACTCATTATACATGATATTATTTTTTTGTGCATTTTTGTCTAAAATGAAAATTGTTGTTTGCTGGGGTTCAAACTTGTTCTTATAATATGAATCCTGTTAAATAGATGTATAGAAATGTTTGTAATGTGTGTGAATGCAAAAGACGGTGCGTGAAGCCTTGCGAGAAGCTATGGCAGAAGAAATGCGCAGGGATTCTAGTGTTTTTATTATGGGTGAAGAGGTTGCCCAATACCAGGGTGCTTATAAAGTCACTCAGGGATTGCTTGAAGAATTTGGTCCAACGCGCGTTGTAGATTCTCCCATTACCGAACATGGATTTGCCGGCCTTGGAGTAGGAGCGGCTTTTACAGGATTAAAACCGGTGATTGAATTTATGACGTTTAATTTTGCCCTGCAGGCCATGGATCATATTATCAATTCTGCTGCTAAAACATTATATATGTCAGGCGGACAAATGGGATGTCCCATTGTCTTTAGGGGGCCCAATGGAGCTGCCGCGCGTGTCGCAGCACAACATTCACAAAATTTTTCGGCCTGGTTTTCTCATATTCCAGGGCTTAAAGTTGTGAGCCCCTATGACGCCGCTGATGCCAAAGGTCTGCTTATATCTGCCATTCGCGATCCAAATCCCGTCATCTTTTTAGAAAATGAAATTTTATACGGAAAAAGTTTTGATGTGCCTGAAGGAGATTGTCTTGTTCCCATTGGAAAGGCAAAAATTGTACGCCCAGGAACAGATCTCACGATTGTTTCTTTTTCAATCACCGTAGGCGTTGCTCTAGAGGCAGCTGAGGCTCTTCAAGGCCAAGGAATTTCTGCTGAGGTCATTGACCTTCGTACATTGCGCCCCTTGGATATGGAAACTGTCCTCGATTCCGTTCGTAAAACAAATCGTGTGATAACCGTAGAGGAAGGATGGCCAGCGTGTGGAATCGGCAGTGAAATCTCTATGCGTGTGTGTGAATCGGCCTTTGATGATTTGGATGCGCCTCCAATGCGTGTGTGTTCCGAGGACGTGCCTCAACCATATGCTGCCAATCTAGAAGTTTTAACATTGCCTTCTGTCTCAAAAGTTTTGAGCGCCGTAGCACAGATGTTTGGAAGGAGTTTTTAAATGCCCATTTCTATTTTAATGCCAGCCTTAAGCCCCACAATGACCGAAGGAAATCTTGTCAAATGGCTCAAAAAAGAAGGCGATACGGTTAAATCTGGAGACGTGATTGCTGAAATCGAAACGGACAAAGCAACGATGGAAGTAGAGGCCGCTGATGACGGTGTGCTTGGGAAAATTTTAATCCCAGAAGGAACTGACAATGTCAAAGTTAACGATGTGATTGGTGTGTTGTTGGAGGATGGAGAATCGGCAGACGACATCGTATCAATCCCATCAACACCGACCGTAGAACAACCTCAAAGCATCTCTGCACCTGAAGTAAAACCTATGAACGTGATAGCCGCGCCCCCTTCTACAGATCACAGAATTAAGATCTCTCCTTTGGCAAAGAAAATTGCTGCTATCCATCATGTTCCTGTGCAACAAATTATAGGTAGCGGTCCTTACGGTCGTATTATCAAAAAAGATATTGATGACCATTTAGCCTCCAAAAAAATAGAGCATCCTAGCCCATCATTAAAAAATAGCTTCTTAGATATTCCCATGTCATCTATGCGAAAAGTCATTGCAAAACGTCTGTCGGAATCAAAATCATCTATACCTCATTTCTATTTAAGTACGACTGTTGTTTTGGACCGCTTATTAAAACTACGGGAGCATCTTAATTCAAACACTTATATTATGACAAAATTATCCATCAACGACTTTGTCATCAAAGCTTGTGCATTTTCTCTTAAACAAGTTCCATCTTTGAATGCCACGTACCATGATCAATACATTCGTCAATACGAAGATGTGGACATCTCGGTGGCCGTATCTGTTCCAGGTGGACTGATCACTCCGATTATTCAACAGGCCAATAAACATTCGTTAAGTGCGATTTCTTTAGCCATGAAAGATCTGGCCAAACGCGCTAAAGAAGGAGCGCTGAAACCTGAGGAATACCAAGGGGGGCATTTCAGTATTTCGAATCTTGGAATGTTTGGCATTGAACAATTCCAAGCCATTATCAATCCTCCTCAGGTCGCTATTTTGGCAGTAGGAGCTGGATATCCACGTCATCATTCATCTGGTACGGAAACAGTTATGAATTTAACGCTTTCTATCGATCATCGTGCATTGGATGGAACCGATGGAGCTCAATTCTTAAAGGTGCTGAAAGATGTTCTCGAACATCCGGAAATCATGATGATATAAACATGTTTTTTGGGGAAGCAACCCTTGAATCTGAATCAACCAAATCTAAGGCAAAAAAGCAAGGGCTTTAGAGCACAGCGTCCCTTGTTTTTTGGCTTGAGTATTTGGTTGGATTCAAATGGGGTGTGCTTTCACAAAAACACGCACGAACTGATACACGCTTATGTTATTTTTGGATAAAATCACTAAAAATTTTGATCAAGCCAGCTCTTCTTACGACAGGGTTGCGATTGTTCAAAAAAAAGCTGCACAATTTTTAACGAACCAAATTCATCAAAAAAATCTATGGCATAAACCAACTGTCCTTGATGTTGGAACGGGAACGGGATATATGCCAGAATTTTTATTATCTTTTTATCCAAATGCAGACTATTATTTCAACGACATTTCTCTTGGGATGCTGTTAGTTTGCCAAAAAAAATTTGCTCAGCACAAAATCCATATGATTCACACTGATATGGACGCTATTAAGGGGTGCACATATGATTTAGTGACCAGTAATTTTTCGTTGCAATGGTCAAGTCATATCCATCAAACGATCAATCATCTGTATAGCTTGACCCGGGGCACCCTGGCTTTTTCCTTGCTACTTGAGGGGACCTTTCAAGAATGGGATTATTTATTAGATCCCAATGGTCAAGACGAATTATTGAATTACCCAAGCTTCGATTACATACAAAAAATCTGTCATGATCAAAAAAATCTTGAATCCTTTGATTACTGGATGATTGATTATCCTTTGTACTTTGAAAATCCTTTAATTTTTATCCGTTATTTAAAATCTTTGGGCGCAACGGCTTCAAGAAAGTCATTTGATTTGTATCATTTAAAAAATTGTATCAAAAGAAATGAACCTTTAAAATTATGCTATAAAGTTTTTTTTGCTATTTTAAAAAAGACATAACTTATCTTGAAAAAAAATTATTAAAAATTTTAACAAAACGTTGGTGCATAGAAACAATGTCCCATAACAAATCATCATCTGTACTGGCATCATTAAATAAAATAATTGAATTTGTGGAATTAATTTGTTGAGTAATCCAAGACACAGCTGAGACACCGTCCCAAGAATTAAAAAAGGACAACTTAAATTTATGGCTTTTTTAAAAACCTCAGCCAGGGATTGGGTTAAATAATCACACCAATCGCTTAATGAGACAAGGGCAGTCAAAGGAAAAAGATCATAGGTTTTAACAAGACTTTCAATGGCAATATGATGAAAATCCATCACAAAAAATGCTGTTGTTCCCATTAATACAAAAAATGCTGATAACACTGATGGATGGTCATTGAAATGAGGATCTAATAACGTTGCCGTGGACAGTGAGCTCGTAGAAGAAACAAAATGACCTGCTAAATGTAAAAAACTCATCAAGATAGACAGTATGATTCCCATCGAACATCCAATAAAAATTTCCCTGATGATTGTTAATGTGATTAAGTGAATATTGTTGATATCAATAAAAGCTTCTTGGACGATCGGGTAGATAATGATGGATATGGCAATGGACACCACACACCTGATCAAGGGTGATATGTTTGAACCAATAATACCGGGAAGGAAACATACGAAAGAAAATGTCTTTAATAATACAAAAAAAAAATTAATAAAAGAAAAATTATTAAGCATTTTTGATGGTGCCCCCAACGGGATTTGAACCCGTGTTACTGCCTTGAAAGGGCAATGTCCTAGGCCAGGCTAGACGATGGGGACGTACGAGCAACGACATCGGCAAAGAACGCGGGAGTTGTATCATACTCATGAACGCCCTGTCACTACGCCTTTCACCCCCCTCATTCCAAAACCACTCCGAGATACCGAGCAGCGTCATACCGATCATCCGACTGGATATGGTAGAGTCTTTCTTCGGCGGCTACTCTCCGCTACTGATCGGCGCCACGAAAGGATTCTCTTCATGGTTAGATCACCCGCATATCTTATTCTCGCCGGTATTGGAATCCTGTTGGGGCTCAGCTTCGGATGCACCCATGACACATATCAGCAACGCGCCGATATCGTGAAAGACCATGTCGAAGCATTTTACTCGCACCTGAAGA
>JALRGP010000080.1 GCA_023259685.1 Alphaproteobacteria bacterium
AAAAAAACAGTCTCATAGTCAATCTCATTCAGATTGATCGTAAATGGCATAGATTTTGCATATATTTTTTTAAAATATATTCCATAACAATCGTTGAGAACTGATCTTCCTTTAAATAAAGCCGGGCATTATTTTGAAAATAATCATGCTTTTTCAGCCATGGATATCCATAAACAAGCAGAGCTTAATATGAAATTATTTTTAACGTATCTTAAAAATCAAACGCCTGATGATAAAGTTGATACGCAACAAATGATGAATACGATGTTAACGATGATGACAGCATCTCAACAATTAGCCGCCCATCAAACCCTTAAGGACATTCATGAAACTCAAAAAAATTCTCATCATATGGGTATGATGCGTTATGTTGGATCGGAGGCCATGGTTCCAACCGATCAGATTTCTTTTGATTCAAATCCCATCACAATTAAAACCCAATTACCATCATTGCCAGACGACGCATGTATTATGATTTCTGATTGTCATGGGCATTTGGTTAGACATATCCCTCTTGATCATCATCAAGATATACAAACCGTGACATGGGATGGTTTGGATGATCAGGGTGAACGTGTGCCCCAGGGACGTTATCAAATTGTTGGATATATGAAAGACACCGATCATCAAGAACTGACTATTCCATGTTCATCTTACGTATCTATTGATGAAATTGATAATCGTACGCAAACATTATTATCCAAAGGCCAAGAAATCGATATGAAAAATATACAATCTTTTAGGAAGCCTAAAATATCACCATTCTTAAAATCATAAAAATTGGCAAAAGAATTGCGAACGACCATCCCATATATTTTAAAAAAGATGGCATTGGAATATGAAAAGATTTGGCAATAGAATTGACCATAAAATTAGGGGCGTTACCAATATAGGTCATAGCCCCCATAAAAACAGATCCCAAAGAAATTGCCGTTAGTATGTGAGGTGTTTTTTGAATTTCATCAACACCTCCTGCAAAATCTAAAAATAATAAATATGTTGGTGCATTATCTAACACGGCTGATAAACCTCCACACATCCAAAAAAATTTTGATGCACTGAGCTGCCCGCATTCAGATAAATAGGGTTTTAAGCTATGCCAATCACTATGTGTGACAGGAATCAGAGTAATAAAAATACATAAAAAAACACGGATTAATTCATATAATGGCAGTAATGAAAAATGTTCTTTTTTAAAAAAACGTACATAGATTGTAGATCCACATACAAAACATAATAAAGTCAGCGTATAAATCGTTCGATTAGACATAAACGACGACGCCATAATGGCCATTAACACAATGATTAATTCAGATCCTTTAATCTTTATAGATAATCTATCTGTGTGAGCAATGAGAGGGGGGTGTTTTTTGTAAAATATATGATCAATCCCATAAAAAACCATTAATGTTAAACCAAGGGTTAAAAGAAACGGATACCATAAATTTTTAACAGGCCACACAAAAGGAATGCCTTTTAAAAAACCTAAAAATAATGGTGGATCCCCAAGGGGCGTGAGACACCCTCCCATATTGCATACGGTGAAGATAAAAAAAATAATCAGATGGGTTTTGTTTTGGCGAAATTCATTCATTCGTATAAAGGGGCGAATCAATAACAACGCAGCACCTGATGTACCAACTAAACTGGCTATCACAGATCCGACAAGCAGTAGGCATGTATTATGAATAGGGCTTGCTTGGCATTGGATATCAATATGAATACCGTGGCTCATCATAAATAATGAAGACATTAATAAAATAAATGGTACATATTCATGGCACAGAGTATCGTAAATCATGGTGATTCCTTGATTGCCAAAATATTGATATACACTGATTGCGCCAATCACAGTCAGAGCAATAAAAAAAATTTTTTCAATTTTATGCCATGTGGCCCGCCATATAAATGGACCACAGGCAAGTCCTAGTAATGCTAGGATAAATGGTGCAAAAATCACCGTCTAAAATAACGTTATGCTGGCAACACGCGTGCACGACCCCGGGTGGGGTTCATAACCTTAACGCGTTGACCTGGGCTAAGGGCTGGTTCGGCACCTTGGGTAATGGAAACTATCTTTCCGCTATCCAAAATCACAGTGTACTCAAAACCTTGTTGAGATGTCATTTTATCTTGTGCCAAGTGTCCAGCGCCGGCTCCGAGCAATCCTCCAAGGGCCCCTGAAACCAATTTTCCAGAACCTTTACCAAAAATACCAGCACCTAAAGCAGCGCCTGCTGCTCCACCAATGACGGCGCCAGAGCCCATTTTGTCCCGTTGGCTAGCATTGATATTAATAACTTTGACGGTGTCAATGGTTCCGTATTCAATAGAAGTGACGGATCCTACCTCACCAGCATTATAATCGTGTCCACCCAGTTGAGGGGTGCAGCCTTGCAAAAATAATGCGAACGCAACACATAGGCCGGTTGATAAAATTTTCATAAAATAATCACTGTTAATCTTTTAAATTATTTTAACAACTTTATTGAAAATTATAAAATGTCATCATCAGGTGTCCAGGGCCTACGCACGAATAATTTTGAGGACAGCATTTGTATCAGGCATTAGATTTTTGCAAATCTATTCTTTAAATGAACAAGGCCAATAACTGTTTTAACACTATCATTAAGAGTTCTTTCAAAACCTTTTTTGGATAGAGAAATGCTAGGCGCCCACGAAGAAAGAACCGGAGTCTTACTATGCAAGTAAATGAGGATTCGAGCATCGGAGCAACGCGAAGACTCTCATGAAAAAATGTGTTTCGAAAGAACTCTATTGATCATCTCCCATTTTAAGAGCTGCAATAAAAGCACTTTGAGGAATATTGACACTGCCAATTTGACGCATACGTTTTTTACCCTCTTTTTGTTTTTCAAGAAGTTTTCGCTTACGTGTAATATCCCCCCCGTAACATTTTGCGGTCACGTCCTTACTAAGGGCTGAGATTGTTTCTCTGGCGATGACTTTGCCGCCAATGGCCGCTTGGACCGCAATTTTAAATAATTGTCTTGGAATCAGGTCTTTGAGGCGTTTACATAATGCTCTGCCACGTCCTTCTGAACGGGATTTGTGAACCATCATTGCCAGTGCATCGACGGAATCTCCGTTAACCAAGATCGATACTTTAACTAAATCACCTTCTCTGTAATGGTCCATGTGGTAATCAAAGGATGCATAACCTTTGCTGATCGATTTCAGTCGATCATAAAAATCAAAAACAATTTCATTGAGGGGTAACATGTACACGATCATGACACGTTTTTCACCAATATAAGACAATTCTACTTGTTCCCCACGACGCTCTGTACATAATGTTAAAACGGATCCCAAATAATCATCAAACACCATGATGGTGGCTTTGATCCATGGTTCTTCAATCTTATCAATTTTAACAACATCCGGCATATCGGCGGGGTTGTGTAAATCAATCACCTGACCGTTTGTCATGTGTAATTTATACACAACACTGGGGGCTGTTGTAATAAGATCTAGGTTGAATTCTCGTTCTAATCGTTCTTGGATAATTTCTAAATGAAGCAATCCCAAAAAGCCACAGCGAAATCCGTACCCAAGGGCCGCCGATGTTTCGGCTTCAAAATGAAAACTGGCATCATTAAGGTGTAATTTTTCTAAGCTATCTCTAAGTTTTTCAAAATCTCCAGCGTCCACCGGAAACAACCCGCAAAAAACCACAGGCACTGATGGTTTAAAACCTGGTAGCGGTGATGATGTGGGGCGGCGATCTTCAGTAATTGTATCCCCGACCTTACAATCCGATACACTTTTAATACTGGCAGTGATAAATCCAACCTCACCGGGATGCAATGATGGTGTTTCAACTTTTTTGGGGGTAAAGTATCCCACGCGCTCTACTTCATAGGATGCTTGAGATCCCATCATTCGAATCTTCATCCCTTTTTTAAGGGTGCCTTCCACAATTCGAACCAAAATGATGACGCCTAAATACACATCATACCAACTATCCACAAGCATGGCTTTTAATGGCAATGTATGCGCTGATTCTTCTTGGTCATGATGGGGAGAGGGAAGATATTTGACAATTGCTTCTAGCACATCAGGAATGCCAATACCAGTTTTTGCGGAAATAGACACAGCATGGGATGTGTCCAGACCAATGACTTCTTCAATCTGGTCTTTAACCCGATCAACGTCAGCCGCAGGAAGATCAACCTTGTTCAAAACGGGAATAATTTCATGATTGGCGTCGATGGCTTGGTAAACATTGGCAAGCGTTTGTGCCTCTACCCCTTGAGATGCATCAACAACAAGTAACGACCCTTCGCATGCGGCTAAAGACCGGCTGACTTCATACGCAAAATCCACATGGCCAGGGGTGTCCATCAAATTTAATATATAATTTTGACCATCTTTAGCTTGGTAATGAAGCCTGACTGTTTGTGCTTTAATCGTAATTCCCCTTTCACGCTCAATATCCATGGAATCTAATACTTGCGCTTCCATCTCTCGATCAGATAAACCACCGCAGGTCTGAATAATACGATCAGCCAGGGTCGATTTGCCATGATCGATATGCGCGATGATTGAAAAGTTTCTAATGTTAT
>JALRGP010000081.1 GCA_023259685.1 Alphaproteobacteria bacterium
AACAAGCAGTAGCTTTGGGGTGGAGAGTTCCCCAACGGCTGATAATTTTAAAAGAGATGTTCAACAACGAATGAGCATTCAACATGAAACCCCAGAGCAAGCAATTGAATATGTTTTAACAAATCTATATCAAGACCAAAGAACGCAGCTCATTGCAAATATGCAAAACGATACAACCGAGATTGGACAAGCATTTCATCAATTTATTACCTCACAAAATTCAACAGCACAATCGTCATCAAATGCACCACAAAAAAATTTCAATATCGGAAAATTGAGAAATAAATACCATACAACGGATATCTTAGGGTACGCAGAGGAGAGAGAAGATGTGAAAAAAAGACTATTTCAAGCAAATAAACAATCTCGTGAATCCTTGATTAAAAATAATAGAACTATAGATAATTATACTGTTACTAAAGAAGATGTTGATGCAACAGAATTTTTAAAAAAGATAGAAAAACAATTGAAAGAGGGAAGGCTATGGCAACCGTATTATAAAGAGCTCTGGGAATTAAGGAGTATTCTTTCCAATGGGCGCGTAGCAGAAAGCATAAAGAATAAAACACTGGATTTGCTGCTTAATTGTTATGATCAACAAGGGAAAACAGGGCAGAAGAACATTGAAGAAATAATGTTTCAGCATTACTATAAGAGATTACCAGACCATTTTAAAACTAAGTTGAAAGAATATTTATAAGATATATCCAAATATCGAACTAAAATTTCTTGTAGGTTGAAAAATAAAAAACTATCACTAAAAGAAAAAAGCATGATTGAAAAAGAAGTCCTAAAGCAAATTCCAAATGATTATTTGTACCTGTATGCTCAAGCGACTGGTGAGATTTCTGATGAGGCTATCCCATTTGGACTTGAATTTATAAAGAGATTCAATGTACCCATGTTTTGCAGATATCCAACCGATCCGATCCTTGCCCTAGAGGATATATATAGGAATGCATATTCTATAGAAAATGCCATGTTCAAGAACAGTCAAAAAAATATGCTAACATTATTAAAAAGCACTAGCGAAGATGATCGTTTTAGACTAAGCATTTTGCTCACGGTTTTCCCACATAAAAAAAAAGATCGTATCACAGATGATGAAAGAACAAAAATTGAAAACATATTGAAACCCTACCCTGAATATGACGTTGCACGCATTGTTGGAAGATACATAGCAGATGGAACCTATCAAGAGGAAGATATTCAAAAATTAAAAATAAATTTAGAAAAAATAACATCTTTTCAGATGCGTGAATATGCTGAAGAAATTTTAAAAGATTATCGTCAAAAAAAATCACCATCAGATTAATCGAGTGTACCAGTTGTTCACAAGGGACACACAAAGAGGAATCTTTATCAAAGATTCCTCTACAATAAACAGTGTCTGTTTTAAGTCTATGTGTCTTCTTTCCAATTTTTAATCGCACCCTTTGCGTTCGCTGCTGGTGAAAGGTGCAATTTTTTTACATTTTTTTAAAATGATTGCTAAAATTTATTAATGTCTCTGTTAAATTTTGTTGTGAATCCTTTTTTCTTTTTATTGATTTTTTTGTCCGGATGTGCGAAAAATGTGGGTATTAACAAAGACATCAACCACAATGAAAAAGAATTAGATCCATTAGAAAGGGTCAATCGTTGTATATTTGTATTGAATCGTTTTCTAGATATGACAATTTTAAAACCGGTTGCTGCGGTTTATGATAAAGTCGTTCCTATGCCGATTAAAAAATGTGGAAGACGGATTGTTTGCAACATCAAAACACCCATTTACATGATAAATTATGGTCTGCAAGGAGAAGGGCAAAAAATGTCCGAATCTATGGCAAGCTTTATCATCAATTCAACCTTGGGTATTGGTGGGCTTGCAGACCCCGCAAAAGATGTCGGTCTCCATAATGATACAACAGGTTTTTCAGACACCTTAAAACGTTGGGGCGTTGAAAGGGGCCCCTATATTATGTTGCCTGTTCTTGGACCAACAACACTGAGAGGTGTGATCGGATATGGCGTTGATATTGTATTGGATCCGTTATTTTGGTGGGATGACTACCGTTATATTGGCTACGTGACAACAGCATACAATTTTATTGATAAGCGCGCTAATCTATTAGAAACAACAGAAGACATTGAAAAGACGTCTCATAATTTGTATGTCACATTGCGTAGCTTATATAAACAGAAATTTTTAAAAAATGAACAATAAAAAACAAAGAATTGCAATTCTTACCAGTGGCGGTGATTGCCCTGGTTTAAATGCTGCCTTAAGAGCATTGGTTTTAAGATCTCATCGTTTAGATGTTGAGGTTATTGGTGTGAAAAATGGACTATTCGGTTTAATCACTACGCCTTGCGATGTTTATCCATTATTCCCCCATGATGTATCAAATTTTTTAATGTACCAAGGGGGCAGCTTTTTAGGTAGCACCTCTCATCATGCCCATCGTCAAATGCATTTAGATGATGATACGGTATTATCTATGCTGAGAAAAAATTATGATAATTTAGACTTGACTGGTATTATCGCTATTGGTGGCGATGGCAGTACACGTATTATTTCTCGTATTTGCCAATTGTCTCATATTCCTTTAGTCATGATTCCCAAAACAATCGATCAAGATTTGTCGGAAACCGATTCTATTGGCCACGCTACTGCCGTTGAGGTGGCGGCTAAAGCATTAGAAAATTTATTTACAACTGGTCACAGCCACGACCGCGTTATGATTTTGGAAGTGATGGGAAGAGACGTTGGGCATATTGCTTTATCGGCCGGTATCGCAGGTGGTGCGGACATTATATTAATTCCAGAGATTTCTTATGACTTTGATGACATATGCGTCAATATCAAAAATATTCTTGGTTACAAAAAAACGGTTTTGATTATTGTGGCAGAAGCTAGCCTCACCCCTAATGGTGAAAAAGTTAAAAACACCCAAATTCATCGCTACGGTGGTGTAGGGCATTCTTTGGCAAGCCATATTAATGACTCTATACCAAACGTAGAGGCCAGAGCAACAGTCTTGGGACACATTCAACGGGGAGAAAGACCCTGTGCGTTTGATCGCATTATTGCCACAACCCTTGGGACATATGCTGTAGATGCTTTACTGGACAAGGAAGACCAAATAATGGTGACGTGGTCTGATTCAAAAATTATTTTAAAGGCTATTAAAGATACGCTGATTCCACACACGATCGCATCAGATCATCTCTTGATCCAAACATGCCAAAAATTAGGTATTTATGTGGGGGTTTAGTATTATTTTTTATACCTCTACACGTTAATAAGATTGTTTTATTTAAATCAATATAGACATTTTAAAATACTTGGGGTATATTTATTATAAGGAAGTATTTATAATTTTTTAAAATGAATTATCAAAGTTTGATTCAAAAACACTTAAGATCATGTGTAAAAGATATACTATCATCTTTGAAAAATGGCGGTTTTACAAAAAACCAGCATGCGCTTATAACGTTTTCAGTGAATTATCCTGGCGTTGATATATCTCAAAAATTAAAAGGCGAATATCCAGAAGAAATGACCATTATTCTGCAACATGAATTTTGGGAACTAGACATACTAGAAGATCGCTTTAGTGTTGTTTTGTCGTTTGACGATGTGTATGAAAAAATCATCATTCCCTTTGATGCAATTCTCGAATATCGAGATGACTCTGAAAATATAGAATTTGTTTTTGATTTACCATCGTCTTGCGGTGAAAGTGACATCGCCATGGCAAATATTATTCGTCTAGATGATTTTAGAAAAAAATAATCATGTCTTTTAAAATTTCTTTAACAGGGGATCGTCCTACTGGTCCTTTGCATTTAGGCCATTATGTGGGGTCATTAAAAAATCGACTTGCTCTCGAGCAAACACATTCGTCGTTTGTGATGATTGCTGATATTCAAGCTTTAACTGATCATTATCGTAGCCCTGCGTCCATTCAAATCAATATTTTAGAGGTTTTATATGATTATCTTGCAATTGGTTTAGATCCCTTTAAAACGACATTTTTATTGCAATCATGGATACCTGAGTTAATGGAATTAACCACATATTTGATGAATTTAGTCACAATGGCCAGACTTGAGCGTAATCCTACCGTTAAATTAGAAATTAGACAAAAAAATATGGAACATTCTTTACCAGTAGGATTTTTTTGTTATCCAATCAGCCAAGCGGCAGACATTTTAGCATTTGATACAGATGTTGTCCCAGTAGGAGAAGATCAATTACCAATGATTGAAATCACCAATGAAATTGTTCGACGATTCCACCATATTTATGGTGAAGACGCCCTTAAGGAGTGTGAGCCATTAATCGGAGATTGTCCTCGTCTTATTGGGATAGATGGTCAACACAAAGCCAGTAAATCGCTGAATAATGCCATTTTTTTAAAAGACGATGCAACCACTTTAAAAGATAAAGTTTTTTCTATGTATACCGATCCTGATCATATCAAGGTTAGTGATCCAGGACGCGTGGAAGGAAACGTTGTATTTGCTTATTTGGACATTTTTTATACAGATAAACAGCATTTAAATGAACTCAAAAACCAT
>JALRGP010000082.1 GCA_023259685.1 Alphaproteobacteria bacterium
AAGAAACCAAATTTTAATAGTCCATATTTCTCATATTCTCTAAATGACTCAAATCCGCAAAGTTGAGAGCACAGGATAACCAATAAAATTTCGGCTAATGTATGATCTAATCTCCAGAATTCCCTTGAATCTTCTATATCGTTTAACCCATCAATCAATGTGACAATTTTTGTTTCATGATCTGTTAAGTCCGTTTATGTTGGTAATACTTGTTTTCACTAATTAAATTATACTAAATTTTACGAAAATTTTAATGAGACACCCCTGGCTTTTCCATAGATTCGTATTGACAAAGAATCTGACAGCTTACTCTCTTCAACTTTTAATCGTATACTTCAAGCCATCACCATCGCCTGAGCATGAATAACAGATACAATGGGATGATTTTTGGGTAAAACGCAAAATTTTGATACGGTTAACATTAACGGTGATAGTATTGAGACGATGATGTTATACCGTCGTTATTTTTGGCAAAAATTCATTTTATTTATGTTGTTTTTGTTTATTTATTTTCCAATCCTTTATTTAATAACATTTTCCTTTAATAATTCGAAATTACAAGGGATATGGAGTGGTTTTTCATGTCATTGGTATCATCAACTGTCTCAAAATACCATGATATTAAAAGCAATTCAAACCAGTTTTGAAATTGCAACACTTAGTGCGACTGGAAGTCTTATTCTGGCCATTATTGCAGCATTATCATACGAAAAATTTTATGGATTTAAAAAACAGCCATTATTACTTCCTCTTATCACAACCACGTTAGTCATTCCAGAAGTTGTATTAGGATTATCATTACTTATTTTGTTTTTACCCATCACCAAAGGAGCATTGACTGTGATTTGCGCTCATATGACGCTTACTACTGCTTATGTGTTCATGTTATTGCAAAAACGTTTTCAGGATATGGATCACTCGTTGGAAGAAGCCGCCCTTGATTTAGGAGCAAAATCATACCAAGTTTTTTTTAAAATTACACTGCCTTGTTTGATGCCATCATTACTTAGTGGATGGTTATTGGCATTCGTATTATCATTGGATGATGTTGTCATTGCCAGCTTTGTGGGAGGGCCAGGGGTCAGCACCCTTCCTATTTTGACATTTTCTCAGCTTAAAACTGGCATCACCCCTGAAATTAATTGTTTATGCACCTTTATCGTCGGTATTATGAGCTTTGGTTTGTTGGTGTGGTCCTATGTGCTTCGTCATCAAAAGAGCCATCGCTAAGCCATTTTTTAAGATCATTGGGCGTTAAAAATTCGGTTTTTAAATACTCTTGACCATCACGCCATAGAACATAAAACGGCACACTGTGGCGCCCATATGCCTTTAGTACTTTTAATAAATGTGGATCTTTATTAGTGAGATCCACCAACATCACATGAGCATGATGTTGTTTAAAAAGTTGTATGACATCATTATTTTGAAACAAGATTTTATGTTGAACCGTGCAGGTTCTACACCATTTGGCCGAAAATACCAGTAGCACAGGAAATTTTTTTTTAAGGGTGGAAAATTTTGATTCATCATAAGAAATCATTGACAGATGTGCATTTTGTTTAGCGGTAGACTCTATCCCTTGATAAATACCCCCAACAACTATAACTGCACATAAAAAACCACGAATCCAACGTTTTAATGAGGGTAATGTGGGATTCCATATTTTTCCAAATAAAAAAATTCCAAAGCTGATATTAAACAATCCCATCAAGACATCAAATAACACATCTACACTGGTTTGATTCACAAGTATGTACAATAACCACCCAACGGTTGCCATCAATCCAAATCCCAGGATTTGTTTGAACGTATCCATCCATGGTCCAGGTTTTGGCATGATGCGCCTGATCAATACACTGTGGGCTATCATCATTTGTGGAATTGCCATTCCCAACCCCAAACTTGTGGCGATTAAAAATGATACGCCAATGGGTTGAGTCATAGTCGCAGCTAAAGCCGTCCCCATGAAAGGAGCTGTACAAGGTGTTGCCAAAAACGTTGTTAAAATACCGGTTAAAAACGACCCTATAGCAGTATTTTGATTATAAGATTGTCCTTGAACACTCACATATAAATTAAAAACACCCAACAGATTTAAAGATAGGATTAAAAATACGATGCTCAGACCAATAATAAATGCAGGCGATTGCATATGAAATCCCCATCCAACGTCATGACCGAAATATTTTAAAATCTCGATAACGGCAAAAAATCCCCAAAAGGTTGACAGTGTTCCCAACAACGTTAATATACTGTGGCGCCACGAAATTTGATTCTTTGATAAAGATAAAATTTTTAACGATAAAACCGGCAACACACACGGCATCACATTTAAAATGCACCCTCCCGTAAACGCATACAATATCCATAGCGCAACAGCAGCCCAATTGATTGATGATGGTTTAACAATCGTCTCAAGTATTTTTTTGAAACCATCTATGTCAAACCCTGTTTTTAACAATGGCACAGTAACAGATGATGGTTGACATGTTTTAGCGGAACATAAAACCCATTCAATCGCTATATCTTTGATTTCATATCCTTGATCTGGGATGACAGAATAAAAAACATTTTCGAATTTTCCGTTATTATCTTTTGAAAATAAAGATGGTGTGATTTTATGTGATTGAATGGTTAATTGGATTGGCTTTTCTGATGGGCCGTGAATATAGTACCCGTCAGGAATATGTCCTTTAATTAAAATATATTCATCAAGTTTATACGCCTTGAATTCCACGTGAGACGCAAAAATAGAAGCCACATTCAACATCAATATATAAATCAAAACCATCATAAAAAACGTGTTTTTATTTAATTTTATCAAATATTAATGATTTTATTTAAATAATACGCATAATTAAGATGTCGTTGACATTTATCATTTTCATAACAGATGATATAGTTTATGAAAATATTTTAAAAATTGAGAAACTTTATGCTATTTTTTTTAAAAGTTCAATTGATAGCTTGGTAAAAATGATTGAAATCGTTCCTTATTCTCACGATTGGCCACACATATTTTTAAAAGAGGCACAGTTGATTGACGAAGCATTAGGTTGCAATCTCATCGATATTCATCATGTTGGCTCTACATCGGTGCCAGGGCTGATATCAAAAAATAAAATTGATATTATTGCCGTTGTAAGGGATGGTAATTTATCGATATCCCCCCTTGAACAGGCGGGTTTTAATTACAAGGGAGAATGGAATATTCCATTTAAATTTGGCTTTACAAAACGTGACTTGCATCACGTCAATTTGCATTTATTTGAAGAGGGGCACTGTGAGATTGAGCTTAATTTATTATTTCGCGATCTTTTAAGAAAATATCACACTATTAAAGATGAGTATGCAAATTTAAAAAGATCCATACTTAATGATGAAACCGCTCATGAAAAACATCATTCTTTTTTAGCAAATTACACCTTACGTAAAGATGACTTCATCCGGTATCAATTGAAAAAAATAGGATTTCAAGGTCGTCGTTTTTTAAAAATCACCCACTACGCAGAATGGAATGATTATCATCGAATTAAAGAAGCTCAATGCCTTTGGACCCCCATCATTGAGAGCCCATCTCACCATTACTTTATGTTATCTCATGGCATGGATACAGCCGCCATCGCCCACATAGAATTGTTGAGAAATCAAAAAGCAATAACTCACTTTTTTGCCGTAGATCCAATTTTTAAAGGACAAGGATTTGATTTGGAGTTGGGAAATCTTATCCAAAAATGGCTAAGCAAACCAAGGTAAAAAAAAAATCGTAACTACCAAGGCTTACCTACCCAAAAATCGTTGAAATGTCAGCAAATTTTTCTGTTTACGAGCAATAGATAAGAACTCACGAATATAAAAAAATCTGCTCCTTAATGATCCGCTTCTTTTGGAACACGAAAGCTGACTTTTATTTTTTGTTTCACTTTCATCATCAAGTGTCTACTTCTGCTTGATTATTCGTAAATGGCACGCCTTGATGTATTAAAAAAACGAAGATCACTATCCTTAAAACAATTAAGTCTCAGCAACAAATTATACCCCACACGTTTTTTATTTTTACGCGTTGATAAAGGTGGTTGTTCTTCATGATGGAGGCTTTGAACTGTTGGAGATGTTTAAATTTCAGCGTCTTTCCAGTTACTCAATTCTTTCATGGGCTTTCTTTAAAAGAGCTTCCGATTGCTTTAGAAGAGCTTCTAGACGAACTACGGCCTCTTCTAATTCAGCAATCCTTTTGTCTTTATCAGTCTCACTCACGTTTAGTTTATCAAATTGATCTCAAATTTTTTAAATACTAACAGATTATTGGGTGCGATTAAAAGTGGGGGGAGGAAGAAAAATATCTTTAAAACAGATGATTTTTTGGGTATTCGTTCAGAGAATTTGTAACAAAAATATTTTATTTTTGGTTGTTTTTTCTTGTGTTTATTATTTTTTTGCGAAAATGGTAAAAATTAATCTTTTTATGCTACCC
>JALRGP010000083.1 GCA_023259685.1 Alphaproteobacteria bacterium
ATTGATCCGAGCAGCTTAAACTTTTAATTTAATAATACTGAAGTGTTCGCCTAAAGGCGAGGGTGTTAACCCTATCCCACCTAAATACATAAAGATATAAAAAAAATTGATAAAATTTTAAAAAATAATTAACAATATTGTACCAAGAATCAAAAATATGCTTTTCTATTGTTAGGCCTATAAGATAAAAAGAATTATATTTTTAGCAATCATATTAAACGATGAAAAGATTACTTATTGATGCTGTCCATCCCGAGGACATGCGTCTTGCAGTTGTTCAGGATCATGAAATTATTAATTTCGATATATCCACATCTAGCAAAAAAAAAATAAAGGGAAATATTTATTTAGCACAAGTTGTGCGTATTGAACCGGCATTACAAGCCGCATTCGTAGAATTTGGAGATGACCGCCAAGGATTTGTTCCTCTATCGGAAATTCACTCAGCTTACAGTGGATGTGAAAATGTGAGGGATTATTTTGAAAAAATCGAAGATTATCAGGACAAAGATAAATACCGTCATCTTAAAGTACAAAATATCTTAAAACGAAAACAATATCTTATTGTCCAAGCCATCAAAGAAGAACGTGGTATTAAAGGAGCAACCCTTTCTACTTACTTGAGTATCCCAGGACGTTATTGCATTTTGATGCCAAATACAACAGGGGGCGGGGTATCAAAACGCATTCAAGATATTGAAGATAGAAAACGTTTAAAAGATATTGTCAAAGATCTTGAATTACCATCTCACCACTCCTTGATCATCCGTAGTGCCGGAGAAAACAAAACTGAACGAGAAATTAAAAAAGATTACGGGTATGTCTCGGATCTGTGGAAACAAATTAAAAATTCAGCGTTGTCAATGGCGGAATTGGGTCTGATTTATGAAGAGGTTGATTTGATTAAAAGAGCAATTCGAGATGTTTATCAAAAAGACATGGAGGAAGTTTTAGTGGAAGGAGAAGAAGCTTATCAAAAAGCACATCGTTTTATGAAAACGATATCTCCCACCCATGCATCAAAGATTAAAAAATACCATGACAATGTTCCTTTATTTGAAAAATTTCATTTAGAAGATCAAGTCAACGCAATGCTGAGCCCCAAGGTTGATTTGCCATCAGGCGGATCAATCGTGATTGCTCAAACGGAAGCTTTGGTTGCTATTGATGTCAATTCGGGACGTGCTACACGGGAAAGGAATATCAACGATACTGCCCTTAAAACAAATTTAGAAGCCGTATCGGAAATTGCAAAACAATTAAGGCTACGAGATTTGTCTGGCATTATTGTGATTGATTTTATTGATATGGAAGACGCAAAAGATATTGCGGTCGTTGAAAAAGCCATGAAAGACGCTACAAAAGAAGATAAGGCGAAATTACAGATAGCAAAAATTTCTCAATTTGGGTTGATGGAAATGTGCCGCCAACGTATGAGATCCAGTTTACTTGAATCACACACAACCTCTTGTCACCATTGTCACGGTCAAGGCGTGATGAGATCAACGGAATCATCTGCTGTGTATATTCTGCGGTCTTTAGAAAAAAAATTAATTGAACGGAAAGAATTAATTTTAAATACAACCGTGAAATTATTTGTCAAACCTCACGTGGATGTATTTTTACTGAATTATAAAAGAACAATTATTTATAAATTAGAAGAGCGCTACCAATTTAAATTGTTGATTTTAGCGGATCAACATTTGATATCTGATCTTTATCATATTGAGTGGGAAGAACATGACGCCATTCCAGTTGTCTCATCTCCACCTCAACAACCAAAACCCTTGCGACAAAAACCACATCATGCCATTCATATTCCCGAAAAGAAAAAAAGTTGGCTGTTAAAATTATTGGGAAGATAAATGATTATATCGGCTTTGCTGGCATTATTATTGACAATTATTTTAATTATTATTGTATCTGCGATTGCAAAGTCTTTCATTTTAAAAAAAAATGGGGAAAGCCTCCCCCATTTCAAAGTCAAAAAAACATTATATTTGGACGGTAAAAGACGGATCGTGATTGTCCAAGATAAAAATGTTGATTATGTTATTTTACTTGGACCACATAATGATATCATTCTTGAAACGCGCCCCCATTAAATGGACCCTACTGTTTAGTATGATCGCCCTTGGATTCGGTGAATCCATTACTTTTGATATGGGGAATTTCGAAGGATCCATCACAGGACGCCTCATCCAAGGTTTAATTGTCCTAGCAGTCCTGTCGGTAGCTCCATCAATTGTGGTGATGGCAACGTCATTCACCCGGTTTGTGGTGGTGTTTTCTTGCCTAAGAAACGCCCTTGGAACACAACAATCACCACCCAATATGGTCATGGCAAGTTTGGCATTGTTTTTAACCGCCTATGTGATGGGGCCAACCCTTGAAACGGCTTATGAACAAGGATTACAACCTTTAATCAACCAAAAGATTAATGAAGAGGAAGCATTTTCAAAAATCATCAAACCATTTCATACGTTTATGGGACAAAATGTGAGAGAAAAAGACCTGGAGCTTTTTTTTAATTTATCAAATACAAAGGTTCCAGAAACAATTGAACAGGTACCGTTAAAAATCATGTTGCCGGCTTTTATGATCAGCGAACTGCGCCGCGCTTTTGAAATTGCCTTTTTATTATTTTTACCCTTTATTGTGATTGATATGGTGGTGGCCAGTTTACTGATGGCAATGGGCATGATGATGTTGTCTCCGGTATTAATTTCATTACCATTTAAAATTATCTTTTTTGTTTTGGTGGATGGGTGGTATTTACTATGTGGGAGTCTTATTCAAGGATTTAGATATTAATGATTCCATTGAATGCACCATTGATGCTGAAATCATCAATAAAGGTAAAATTTTTCTAAATTTGGACATAAATAACTCCTCTTTTTTAAGTGACATGTGAAATTCATTTTTCACACGAGATCAAAATATATTTTTTATTACAATGATTAAAACAATGTTAAGTCAACAATATAAATTTATAATTTTATTTAATTTGTATAATTTTATGTAGGATTGATATGGTGGTAGCCAGTTTACTTCATAGTGACGGGCATGATGATGTTATTTCCTTTTTTCATTTCATTGTTGTTTAAAAGCTCTTACCCAAAATGAGTAGATAAGAGCCTCTAATGTCTAATCGGTAACGCTGCATAGGGGGATGAAGTTTTATTCAACAGGAACTAATAACAAATCTGAAAATTCTTTTGTTAAAAGATCCGAGGCTTCAATTAATTTTAAATCTCCATTGTCCAGAATGTCATAAACCTTGAAATGGTGGTCTTTAATCCAATTAGCCAATCTTTTATGATCTAAATTACGATTTTTAAAACACTGTATTCCTGCCCACTCCATCATAATTTTCATCTTAGGGTGACGTTGAATAAAATTTTTACCGCCTTGTAAAATCAAATATTCAGACCCTTCCGCGTCTATTTTTAAAAGGTCAATATCATGAACATCTTTTAATTCCGTATCTAAGGTTGTGACCAAAATTTTATGATGCAATGTTGATGATTTTTCATCAAAGGTTTTGGCATCTTCTTCACTGAGTATGTATCCACCGCCAATGTTATCCAAGTTATACACAATAAATGTGTCATAAGCGTGATCAGATACTGCTACTTCTTTTAAAATACAATTGGTGATATTATTAATTTCTAAAGATTTTTTTAATTTTGAAGACACAAAAGGATTGCATTCAAAGGCAATAACTTGACCCGTTGGTCCTACTAATTCAGAAATATATAAAGTATGTGTTCCATAATTGGCGCCAATTTCAACAACACGCATACCGGTTTTAAGGATGTCTTTAAGAACTTTAACCTCATGAGCTTTCCATATTCCAAGACCTCGAACACGCCTGCATACACAACCATCATCGCTGTTCACAATAATTTTGTAACCATTAAATAACGTTGTTTCGACGTGGTGATCATCCACCTTTTTTTCTTTTCTGACGTATTTAAAATAATAATCCATGATAGGCAAATGATATAGGAAATGCCGAACATCTTTATAAAATATTGCGCACAGTGCAATTGTTAGTGCGGATACGGCAATGATCATTTTTTTTAAAATTCATGTTTTTTTCTCCTTATTTTGATAAATAAAATAATTGTTTTATTTCTTTGCGGCCTCTGGCGATGCTATCTAAAATGACGCCCGCTAGAAACCATAAGACACCAAGGACCACAATGGATGAAGCCAAGATGACCGTTGGAAATCTTGGCACCTTTGATGTTTCTAAAAATTCCCTAATAATGGGAAGCCCTAAAAGAATTCCGGTGATCACATGGCATAAACTTAGCATGCCAAAAAAGAATAATGGCCTTACATCCCGGCATAGCGTCAACATTTTTTTCAAAATTTTAAAGCCATCCTTAAAGG
>JALRGP010000084.1 GCA_023259685.1 Alphaproteobacteria bacterium
GAAATCGATACTGTTGAGCGCCCGAAGCTGTAAAAGTAATGGCACTTTGAGCACAAATCGTATTATCAAGATCGTTTGAAACCATGTATACAAAATTTAGACAAAGAAAATAGAGACAGTGTTTTATACATTATGAAAGACATATATGACATGTACCCACATCTTAATTTATAAGGATAAGCAGACTCTGATCCTAATGTAGAAAAGAGATAAAAAACGACATCACGAAGCAGGCTATCGCATGACGCTGGGCCTCTTCTGCTCCACTTAATCAAAAATTATTATAAAAAATTATTTTTTCTTAAAACGTCAGCTAAATAAGCAACACTTTTCAAAGATGATTCCCACCAATTTTTTTCACGATCATCTAATTCCGGTTGATGAATTTTTTCAATCCCCTTGGATCCTAATGTCGCATTGACGCCCATATAAATTTTTTCATCATCTAAATAACACGATACAGGCAACATTCTTTTTTCATCGTATATAACAGACTTTAACATAGCCATAATTGATTGTGCAGGAGCAAAATATGTTGCAGACGTTTTAAGCAAATTCACAATCTCTCCCCCGCCATGGCGCGTGCGCTCAACAAGACGGTCTAAAGATTCTTGATTCTTTAAAAAATCAACACAACGATGTCCTTGAATTGTTGTGTGACTTAATACAGGAACCATTGTGTCTCCGTGACCTCCTAAAACCTGGCATATAACATCTTTGGGATGTGTTCGTGTTTCAAGAGACATGAAATAACGCATACGCGCAGAATCTAATACACCCGCCATTCCCATCACACGGTGGCAGGACAATTGTGTTTCATGCTGCATTAATAATGTCATCGTATCAACAGGGTTAGTGACGACACAAACAATGGAATGAGGGGCATTTTTTTTAATGATTTTTGCTGTTGAACGAATCACCATAGCATTTTCCATTAATAGATCATCTCTGTTCATGCCAGAGCGTCTTGCTTTACCCCCTGTCATTACAATAATGTCTACACCCTCTACAGCTTCTTCAAGTGTTCTTGGTGTGGATAAAGAAGGGTAACGATCACTTAAGATATGGCTTTGCATAATGTCCAATGATTTCCCCAAAGCAATATCTGGATCAATATCATATAAAGACACACTAACCCCATCTAAGTTCGTTAATAAATAGGCTAAGTGACCACCAACTTGCCCCGCTCCAACAACACAAACTTTCATTAATTTAAGACGCCGAAAGGGATTGTTTTAAACGTTCTTGAGCTTTTTTCTTTAAGGGTGCCGTTGGTTTTTGCTCTGGCATAGGAACAATACCTGCTTTCCCTAAAAACAAAGCTACTCTATCTGTTGGCTTTGCGCCAACACTTAACCAATGCTTTACGCGCTCACTATCGATGACAACACGCTCGGCGCGATCATGGGACAACAAAGGATTGTATGATCCAACACGCTCAACAAAGCGGCCGTCTCTTGGTGATGTTGATTCACTTACAACAATTCGATAAAAAGGACGCTTTTTAGAGCCGCCTCTTGCTAAACGAATTTTTAATGCCATGTTTTTTTTATATTTTTCACTTATCCATCATCATGACTATTTTTTTAAAAAATGTCAAATTTTCGATGAATTTCAATCGTAAAATTAAAAGTTAATGGTCAAATCGAAGACAAAATATACTTAGTTATATTGTTTTTTTTTAATTAGAATTTAATTGATATTTTTTTAGAAGGCTTAATAATATTAATTATCAAGCCTTTATTTAAAAGTTAGCTAATAATTAATTATTTGCTATCTTTGTGGTCATCATGATGATGATGATCATCATGATGATGGGTATCAGCAGCAGCTTCGTCTTTTTTTTCTTCTGTTGCTTCTGTTGTAGCTGCGTCTTTGTCAGCAGCAGCATCATCAGCAAAAGATGCGAAAGAAACGAGCATTGCGAAAGCTGTTAAAAATTTGTTCATTTTAAACTCCCATTAGGTTAAAAAAATGTGTCAATGCTTAACTAGATGATCTAATTAAGCCTATGATTAATATATATGTTAAAAAAAAAACAGTCAAATGCACAAAGAAAACATCGTAGTACCTTTGCATATTCATGAATTTGAAAAGATTATACAATACACATTTCAAGATAAATCTTTATTGGTTGCATCTCTCAGCCATGCCAGTTTAAGGTCCAATATGAAAGCATTCAAACATAAGAAAGACTCTTTTGAGCGCCTTGAGTTTTTAGGTGATCGCGTATTAGGTCTTGTGATAGCGCAATGGTTATATCAAAAATTTCCGAAAGATAAAGAAGGGGTTTTGGCAAAAAAATTGGCTAAATTGGTATGCAAAGACTGTTGTTTAAAAATTGCAAAAGATTTAGATTTAGCAAATTATATTCAGGGGCTGTCTCAAGATATCACTGGCAGATCAAGTGCACTTGCTGATTGCGTAGAATCACTGATTGCGGCCATTTACATTGATGGGGGCCTTGAGGAGAGTGAAAAATTTATCCTACGCCTTTGGGACGAAAGCCTTTGCACCATATCTTTTGACAAAGATCCTAAAACAAAATTGCAAGAATTTTTACAGAAAAATCAATATTCTTTGCCTGTTTACAAAATTGTTTCTGTAGAGGGGCCAGATCATTCCCCTCAGTTTGTGGTAGAGCTCGCAGTTAAAAACTTAGGCACGATTCAATCGCAAGGACTCAGCAAAAAAGATGGCGAACAAAAGGCTGCCGATGAATTTTTAAAAAAATTTTGTCAACCCTCATATATCATTTAATTCCACACGAAAAACCTTAAATCGGATAGAATAATAAAAAGGGTCAGGATATTTTTTTTAATGCTTCGCGCCATTAGAGAGCACTCAAAAAGTTGGATTATTAAAGTTGTTTTATCTTTAATTGCTTTGAGTTTTGTTATTTTTGGAATTATGGATATTGTCATGAAACAAATCCAAGATCGCCCTGTAGCAACGGTTGGAGATAAAAAGATTTCTCCTGAAACTTTGCATTTTTCTGTGCAAGATGAGATGAAACATCTGCAAACACAGTTTAAGGACGTGATCAGCTTAGAGCAATTAAGAGAACTGCGTGTTCACCAACACGTTTTGGAAAGAATGGCACAAGGCTTAGCTTTGGAGCAGTTTGTCCATTATTTGGGCATTGATGTCCCAAATGAATTTGTAAAAGCTTATGTTGAGGGAAAGTTTCATCAAGATGGCGATTTTAATTACAATATATTTAAAAAAAAATTGGAACAACATCGCATTCATGAAACGGCATTTATAGAAAATATAAGAAACAATCTAAAAACACAAACTTTATTAACGACAATGTCCCAAGCCATTGAGTTTCCTGATTTTTACAAACAATATTTTTATAAAATGATGACAAAGAATCACCAGCTGACTTATTGCAAGATTCCCTTGTCCAATGACCTTCACAAGGCGTCAACGGTGAAAAAAAATAAAAAAGACCCCTCAGATGATGATTTAAAAACTTTTTTTAACAAACATATAAATGATTACCATTTGCCAGAGCAACGATTGATTTCAATGATTATTATTGATCACAAAAAACATCGAAATGTATTGGATTTGGTTGAAAAAATTGAAGATGCTTTGGGGGCCGGAGATACATTAGAAAGTATTTCTAAAAAATTCAAAGTTATGTTTAAAAATGCCTTATTTGTAGATGAAAAATCTTTAATTTTCTTAGGAAAAGATTTTGCCAACCACATTATTGTGGAAGCATCAAAAATGCAAAAAGGCGACGAATCTGCCATGATTGAAAAAAAAGGACAAACAGTTCTTTTTAAAATGGATGATATTAAGGCTTCTCAAAAAATATCTTATGATGATGTCAAAAAACACACATCCATTTTGACAAAACTAAAAACAGATTACGACATGGATGTTGGACGTGATTTTGCAATTTCAATTGGAACAGAATTTCATAAAAACGTAAAGAATTTGGATGGATTTCTCAAAAAATGTGACTCTCATCACCTTAAGGCACACAGCGTATCTATTAATAGGCTGGTCTTGCAAAAATCATCGCCAATTACAGATTTAGATGTTTCAGTATTTGAAACAGTTTTTACAAAGAAAAAAGGGGAGATCTTTTTTGAATTTTCAAAAGATCACTATTACATTTTT
>JALRGP010000085.1 GCA_023259685.1 Alphaproteobacteria bacterium
TCAATTCCCATGTTTGCCTTTAAATCCGTGACAAATAAAACCAAATTTTAAATAGAAACCTGCCGCTTCTTCATCAGTTTCAATAATCATTCTACAGTGTGCATAATATTTCTTTGCCTTATCTAAAAATAACGTTCCAACACCTCGTTTTTGGAAATCTTTGCGTAATGCGATGTGACGAATGGTGATGATGCCATTTTCCTGATAAAGGCCCAACACCCCAAATCGTTCCTTGATGGTAAAGAATTTTGCACTGGGTATCAACTTTTCTGTAAATTAATATCATCAATAACCGATTGATAATCATTCATCGTTAATTTAGATGATGAATCAACGGCTAATGCACCAAAGGCGCATAAGAAAATAGATAATAATCTCATGTGGTTTCCTTTTTTATTTTTTCCCATAAATCATGGACGTTTGCCCTGCGAATCAAGGGAAGGTTCTCCTTGATTTTTTTGATGTCCCAATCCCACCATTTAATGTCTAAGAGTTTTTGAATATCCTCGTCACAGAAACGTTTTTTAATCATTTTAGCAGGATTACCACCCCATATTTCATAAGGACCGATGTTTTTTGTAACCAAGCTTCGTGCCCCAATCACCGCTCCATCCGCAATTTTAACTCCCGGCATGATCATGGTCTCCGCCCCAATCCATACGTCGTTCCCGATCATGGTATGTCCTTTATTTTTCTGTGCTTTGGGTCGCACGTTGTTGTAATCATCAAAATCTTCTTCTAAAAAATCCAACGGATAAGAGGCAATCCACTCGTAATTATGCCCCTGGGTCCCTCCCATCATAAATTTAACCCCCGTTGCAATAGAGCAAAATTTACCAATCATCAGTTGATCTATGCCATCTGTGATATGGCGGTCATCAAGGTCGTCCAAATACATGACGCAATCTTCAAAAGAATGGCCATGGTAATACCCGGCGTAATATGAATAATCCCCCACAATAATGTGCTTAGATGTCACATGATCTTTGATGGTGATGGAGTCGCGGTATGTTTTAAAGGGTTGTGTCATAACACCTTCCTCATTTTAAGGTGCACAAGATTGTTTTCATCAAAATAATTTCCTTCTGCCATATATCCATTTTTAACATAAAAATTGACCGCTGTATGAATGGCATGGAGGTAAATGGAACGAATGCCTTGACCCCTTGCATATTCTGCGCAAAAGGTGATCATCCTTGATCCAATTCCTAAATTTTGATGACTTTCTTTCACCACAACCCTCTGCATTTTATAGTTTTTACCGTCTGGCACAAGAATAGCTGTACTGATGATCTCATCACCTTGAAACCCTGCAATTTGGATATGATTTTTTTCTGCCTCAAGCTCTTCAGGTGAAAAGGTAAGTCCTAAAGGTTTACGCAAAATTCCTTCTCGTAATTTTACAGCTTCCTCGTATTCAGAAGAGCCGTGATTAATGATGTTAAATGTTACAATGCTCATCAATTTACTCTCGATATAACTCATTCTTTTCAATAATATCTTTGACTCCTTGACTGACAAAACCTTGACCCAAAGTCCCCCCATTCTTGATGATCGTTCGCACTTTCGTTGAGGAAAGGTCCTGGTGATCTGATGGAATTGTTTTTATAATCGCACGATCTGAAAATTCTCCCTTTAAAGAATCAATGGAATCCCCAATGCGAATACTCACAATAAAACTTTTAACTGGGATTGCAATAATCCCTCCAATGGTATGTTCTTTGTATTTTTCAGGTATTTGAATACCACGCATAAAAACAGATAATTTTTTTGGGTCTTTTGATGTGTCAAGGGCAGCATCAGAACCTGTAATTCCGATGTATTCTGTTTTGAATTTTGTTGTGACAGAAGGTTTCCCTTCGACCAAATCATCGCTTCGCTCCATTAAAGCGCCTTGTAATTCAGCGGGTGTAAGTTTTGTCACAATGACTTTGGGATGGTCTTTAAAAGCCGTAAAAATCATGTCTAATCGAATGTGAACATCTGTCCTATTTTTATACCCGTCACCCCCCCAAGCAGGATAAATAAGCACATAATCGCACAAGTTTTGCTCCAAAATGTGATTGACAACGGATTCATGGCCCAGGTGCAGAGGGTCAAAAGATCCAATATAATAACCAATTTTTTTCTGAGATAATGTCGATTCCAATTTGCCGTCTTTAATCAAATCTTCGAGAATAAGAGCATAAGTTTTCGATGCATAAATACACATTAATATGACAGCTAAAAACTTGATTTTCAACACTCTTTTTTTACCACTTAATCGAAACACTCTTTTAATATTAATTTATCATTTTTTGAAGCGATTATACTTAATGCATTTTATCAGCATGTTATGCTTGAATTATGCGACGTTTATCTGCATAAAAAATAATGAAAGATAAACTGATATTGAGCTTAGATCATGCCGACAAAATTTAAACCCGTCTACAGTATAACACCCGGTATTGCAAAAAGCCTGATGAGAATTGAGGCTGCGAAGGAAAAGGTCGCGTTGCTGCCTGTTAATCCTACAGTGCTTGCCTCGTTACGTGAAACTGCAAAGCTATATACGACGCATTATTCCACGATGATAGAAGGTAATCAGCTTAAGCCTGAGGAGATTAAAGAGGTCATCCAGCTTCAAGGTCATTTTCCGGGCAGAGAACGAGACGCGTATGAAGTAAAAGGCTATTATGCCGCACTCGCTCAATTAGAACAATATGCGTCACAAAACCATCCAGTTACCGAAAAAATTATTCAAACCTTACATGCTCTGGTGATGAGCGATGGAAGGGCCCGTATTAAACCAACACCTTACCGAGATGGACAAAACGTTATTAAAGACAGCGGCACAGGAACAATTGTTTATATGCCGCCGGAAGCCAAAGATGTTCAGGGTCTTATGCGCAATTTAGTATCATGGATTAAAGAAAATGAAGAGATACCATGCCCCATTGTTGCCGGAATTGCGCGTTACCAGTTTGCAACAATTCATCCCTATTATGACGGGAATGGGCGAACAAGCAGGTTACTGACAACGTTGATACTGCACCTTGGAGGGTATGATTTAAAGGGCTTGTATTCTTTGGAGGAATATTACGCTAAAAATTTACTCGGATATTATCGTGCCATCAGCATTGGCCCATCCCACAATTATTACTTTGGCAGAGCGGAAAGCGATATAACCCCTTGGGTAGACTATTTTATTCAAGGGATGGCTTTTGCATTTGAAAAAGTTGTTGCACAAATGATGGCAAGTAATGAGAAAGGAGAAAAAGATCATTCGCAAGTTTTACGTACGCTAGATCCGAAACAACGCAAAGCCTTGGAATTATTTAAAGGATATGATGTTGTGACGGCTAAACAAATAGGCGATCTATTTGGCTTTAAGCCAAGAACGAATGCTGCGCTTTGCAAAAAGTGGGTCCTTAGTGGTTTTTTAGAAATAGTAGATGCTTCTAACAAAGCCAGAAAATATAAGCTAGCCGCGCCGTATGATATTATTGTGAAGGAGAGTCTATGACAACCTTCCAATCTAATATCATCAGCATTTACGGAGAAAAAGGAAAAATCTGGATAGATGAACTGCCTCAGCTTGTCTCGGCAACATCCTCAAAGTTGGACTTGCGTGATTTAAAAGAAGTCCCCAATCTTACTTACAATTATGTGCTATCAGGATTTCAGGATGGCAACCATATCATTTTAAAACTGGGACTTGATAATGAAGGTTTGAAGCAAGAAGCGTTTACCCTCAAGTGCTTTGGTGGATATGGTGCAGTACATGTGCTTGCTGAAGATGATGGCATGTTGCTTTTAGAAAGAGCTATGCCTGGTACATCCCTTAAAAGCTATTTTCCAGATAAAGAACAGGAATCTATCAAGATTGCCTGCAGTGTTATGGAAAAATTACATCAAGCAAACATCCCTGAAACTCATCATTTTCCTCATATCAAAGATTGGGTTAAAGCTTTGGATAAGGACTGGAATATTCCCCATGGATATTTAGAAAAAGCAAGACGTCTTGCAGGACGTCTTTTAAACACAGCTCATTCA
>JALRGP010000086.1 GCA_023259685.1 Alphaproteobacteria bacterium
CGTCCGCCAGGAGATCGTCCCCAAGGTGATCGCCCTTACCGCGACCGTCCATATGGGGATCGTCCCCAAGGTGATCGCCCTTACCGCGACCGTCCATATGGGGATCGTCCTCAAGGTGATCGCCCTTACCGCGACCGTCCGCCAGGAGATCGTCCCCAAGGTGATCGCCCTTACCGCGACCGTCCATATGGGGATCGTCCCCAAGGTGATCGTCCATACCGTGATCGCCCACACGGAGATTATGCTTCAAAATTGGATAATCAAAAATTTTTTAATCCTTTGGTCAAGGATCAAGAGGAAAAAAATGATGCATTTATTCCCATTGATGACATCAAAAAAGAACGTCGTGATCCATTGAAGTATCATCATGTCAAACGGTTTGCCGAGAATGATATTGAATCTGCAGAGACGGATGATAAGAAACGTAAAAAAGGTTTAAAAACCAATCATACTCCAGATGATTTACAAGTGGTCATTCCTAAAAAAATAACCACATCCACATTGTCAAGGGTTTTACGTGATGATTCAGAGGAGGATTATCGTCCTTTTTCAAAAATCAAAAGAAAAAGTAAAAAAGAAAAACAAAAATTGAAAAATACTTTGACTCAAGTCAGTCGAGATGTGATGATTCCACCCATCCTTACGGTCAATGAATTTGCCAATCGTATGGCGGTTAGAGCCATTGATATTGTTAAATCACTCATGAAAATGGGGGTCATGGCAAGTGGTGATCAGACGATTGACGCAGATACGGCTGAACTTGTTTGTTTGGAATTCAATAATCGTCCTATTCGTGTTGTTGAAGATCAAATCGAAAAAGATTTATTCAATATCGCAGACGATGTTGCTTCCGTTCAAAAACGCCCACCGGTTGTAACTGTGATGGGGCACGTTGATCACGGTAAAACGTCATTGTTGGATGCTTTGCGTGAAACGGATGTGGTCAAAGGTGAAGCAGGAGGTATTACCCAGCATATTGGTGCTTATCAAGTCACCCTTAAAAGTGGCCAAAAAATAACCTTTATTGACACACCTGGCCACGCAGCATTTTCCAATATGCGCGCACGAGGTGCCCACGTGACCGATATCGTTGTCCTTGTGGTTGCGGCTGATGACAGTATTATGGAACAAACTGTTGAAGCTATTCAGCATGCGAAGTCCGCCGGTGTTCCAATTATTGTGGCTATTAACAAGATTGATAAGCCCGAGGCTAATATTGAACGCGTCAAGCAAGATTTGTTAAAACACAATCTTGTCGTGGAAGATTACGGTGGAGATATTTTAGCGGTGCCAGTGTCGGCAACACAAAAGATTGGCCTTGAGCAATTGGAAGAAACAATTTTACTTCAAGCAGAAATTCTCAATCTTGAAGCACCAGTGAATCAATTGGCTCAAGGAGTTGTTTTGGAAGCAAAAGTGGATAAAACAAAAGGTTGCTTGGTGAGTGTTTTAGTTCAAAAAGGTACCCTTAATTCCGGCGATATTGTTGTTGCAGGCACTGAATTTGGTAAAGTTAAAGCATTAATCAATGATCATCATAAACGTGTTCAGCATATATTGCCTGGGACTCCCGTTGAAATCTTGGGATTTAGTGGGCCTCCCAAAGCTGGGGATACGTTCATCGTCGTTGATAGCGAAAGTAAAGCACGTGAGTATTGTGATTTTAAAAAAGAACAAGAAAAGAATGCAAAATTTGCCCCTACCCAAGGAACCATTCATGATATGTTATCACGTATCGCATCAGGAGAGTCAAAGGAGCTACCTTTAATTGTCAAAGCGGACGTTCATGGATCCGCCGAAGCCATTGTGGCATCTTTGCAAAAAATGGTTCATCCGGAAGTCAAAGTTAAAATATTACTCTTTGGCGTTGGTGCCATTAATGAAAGTGATGTGTCTTTAGCTAAAACATCAAAAGCGTTGATACTTGCATTTAATGTGCGCGCTACACAAAATGCCAAAGATTTAGCTCAAAAAGACATGGTTGATATTCGGTATTACTCTATCATTTATGAAATCATCAATGATGTAAAAGTATTATTAGAAGGATTGCTTGCTCCAGATATTCATGAAAAATTCTTAGGATATGCAGAAATCAGAGATGTCTTTAATATTTCTCGTTACGGCGTGATTGCAGGATGTTATGTGACCGAAGGCATCATCAAACGCGGAACAAAAGTACGACTATTGCGTGACAATGTTGTTATTTTCGAGGGTAATTTAAAATCACTACGTAGATTCAAAGACGAAGTCAAAGAAGTGAAGGAATCCTATGAATGCGGTATGGCCCTTGACAATTACAATGATATTAAAGTTGGTGATATGATTGAATGTTTTGAAATGGAAGAGAAAAAAAGATCTTTAGAAGTGTAGAGTTGATCTCAACAGACGTTCTAGGTTTTTTCTGGAATGTCTGTTGAGAAATTGAACTTAATCTAAGAAATCAAAGGGTTATTGGAGGCAAGAATATGCAAAAAATAAGACTTTCAGATAACGATTTAGAAGCATTAAAAGATTGTTTTAAAAAGCATTTTTTAGATAATGATAAACTGTGGATTTTTGGATCGCGCGTAGAGACCCAAAAAAAAGGCGGTGATATTGATTTGTATATTGAAACAAGTGTACCCACCCGCGTGGAAGCAATCAAAATACGAAGTAATTTTATTTGGGATTTAGAGCAGTGCATTGGAGAACAAAAAATAGATGTGGTCCTGAGTCTCATAAACGATCCTTATCCCTTGCCGATTCACAAAATAGCTTTAAGCACAGGAGTTCGCATCATATGAGCGCATTACATGAGATTATTAAAATCGCAGAGATCCATGCACATCGTATTCATATCGCCCTTAAACACACACATACATTATTTCCTATGGGGCCAGATGCCTTACAATCTTTAACTGAGGATCACATGGTATGGATTGATCTACTCATCAATCGATTTGGAAAACTACAAGACATCATTGGATCGAAAATGATTGATTTATTTCTTGAATCACAAGGAGAAATAGTAGAGTGCCTGACTATGCTTGATAAGATTCATAAGATGGAAAAATTCAACATGATTAAAGACGCGCAAACTTGGAAAGATATGCGAAGTGCCAGAAATCATATTGCTCATGAGTATCCTGATCACCCTGAATTAATGGCTATATACCTTAATCAAATATTTTTCCTGATTCCACCATTATTCGAGATGTTTGATAGTTTAAAAAAAAAGAATACAGGGATGAATGAATGACATCTATAATATGTAAAATCAAAACTTAACTTAGGAATTGGATTGGTGTGAAGTTGAAGAAGATTATTTTGATGAAAACAATCTTTTGCACCTTAAAATGAGACAAATGATATTAAAGTTGGTGATATGATTGAATGTTTTGAATTAGAAGTGTAGATTGAATTTCAACAGACATTTTAGGTTTTTTCTAAAATGTCTGTTAAAGAATTAAATTTAATGCGGTCATATGTCAAAGAATATCTTTCTTTTTTTGTTTGAGGCCTGATGTCCTTTTGCTGTTAATCCTTTTTTAACTAATTGTACAATTTTAAAATAACTTTCTTGTTCTTTCTCTGTGATATTTGGATTTTTATAAAGTTTTTGGCTATTTTTTTAAATGACTACCCAATGATAACAAAAATATACGATGATCATATCAAAATCATTTTTCACATGTTCTTTAATAATGTGTTGGAATAACTTGGCATTCGGTCTTGTATCTTTCATAATAACTGTCCATCGAGCAAGCACATCAAACCTATTATATTCCCAAGAGACCTCTCAATGTATAAATGGAAATTTTTCTAAAATAAATTTGTGCATATATAACCAAAATATGCCCTCTTTTACAAGGACATCAATGAAATGTTTGCATATTGTCTGTTTGATAGTATCAGTAGTGAGACCATCGTATCCACTTTTAAAATATTCAAAGAGTTTTTCAATGGTATCGTTTATTTTTTTATGTAGTTAGGTGGGATAGGGTTAACACCCTCGCCTTTAGGCGAACACTTCAGTATTATTCAATTAAAAGTTT
>JALRGP010000087.1 GCA_023259685.1 Alphaproteobacteria bacterium
ATAATGTTGTGCCAATGAGGGCCATCAACGAATGACGCTGGTTTCTCAAAGATCTTGGATCGTCAACGTCTTTAAAAGAATGTCCCAAAACTTCTTCCATTTGATTGACGCGCATTTCTCTAATATTTACTGATGATTCCGGCTAAAATGAAAATTGCTGTAAGGGGTGTTGCGCAAATTTTTTTTGGCTATCGGAATATATTTATCAATAAACAAAGAACAGATTTTTCAACGCACAAAACGAATATGCTCTAAGATATTTCTGAGTACCTGGCGTATAGCACTTGATGATGAAAACATGAATTTCTTTAAAATACTTTTTTTATCTAACTGCGTTTCTTGCATAACTGGCGATGTATTAATGTAAGATTTCTCAAAAACTTGTCGCACAGGAGAAGGTTTAATTCCTCTAAATAAAATATCAAATTCCCAAGATCTTGTGTAGAAATGATCATATTGAAGACAAATAGGGAAAAAATAATTGATATAATTGTTGGCTGCTTTACGATTGATCAAATAGGCACCAGCACCTCCAATATGCCCAAAAAATTGCACAATAGTGTACTTTGACATGAGTTTTTGTAGAGGAATTGGTAAACTACGATGTGAATTTTGTAAATTTAAAACGTCCCATTTGTGAGCATGATCGATAGATTGGGTAATTAACTGCCCTAAAAGAATTGGATCAAATACCGCATCATCTTCCAAAACAAGAGCGACGTCCAAATGTTGATTTATGAATGCTTGTAAAGCATGAAGATGACTTAATGAACAAGCGATCTCCCCAAGCCTTGGTAAGCGTCCACGATAATTTTTAAATGATTTAAGATCAACATAAGATTCAACACTCTCCATTGATATCAATTGACCATCAATAGCTTCAATACGTTGAACAACACAATTGTAATTTTGCAATATTTTTGACAATTGGTCACATAGTGGTTCTATGATGGCGCGCCTATCTGAACTACGATCTAAATTAATATAAAAAATACCAATTGAGCATATAGATTTTTTATTTTTTTTAAAAACATAGCTATTTCTATAAAATAAAAAAAGACTACTACTCATTATTAACCATATAATGTAAGACAGAAAAATATAAAAAGTTTAATCCAAATCTAGCTTAGGATCATAAAAATAATTGAATTCGTAAAGTTTATACATAATCGCCCCTTACCACCTGACGATTTTTTGTAAACTGAAGCTCAGTGAACTGAAGGACGCGGCTTTTAATAAGACAAATATCAAGACACATATAGGAATTTTGAAGGCAGAAGGACACCCTGAACCCTGGTTTATTGCCATGAGTGCGGATCCATCTAAGGAAAAAGTTCTTGCATACGGTCAAATACGTGGAATCGAAGCGATGTTTTCGGATTTTAAATCAAAAGGTATGACCAATACACAACTAAAAGATCCCAAACGAATAGAACGTCTGATCTTGGTATTGACGATTGCTATGTACTTTGCTTATGTCAACTGGAATGGCGGTGGATGATGATGAAGAAAACGCGAAATACTCAAAAAAAAAACTCTTGAGATCAGTGGTGTCACTTTTTAAAAAAGGCCTTAGATTCCTAGCAAATGCTACCTTAAACCTGATTCCTATACCAAAACTTTGGGCTTACCGCCATAGGGTCGGGTGGTAAGAAAAAATACAGAGAAAATATTTTTATTTAATAAAATTCAATAATTATCGTAAGTTTTTTTCATGAGAGTAAAAGACGCTCCATTGCCAGGAACGTCTTGTCGTTATAAATATTATTTTTCTTCGAAATCGCCGTCAACAACCGTTCCACCGTGCCCATCATCAGAAGATGATCCTTCTTGTGATTGCTGTTGTCCAGCTTCTTGCTGTGCCTTGTACATCGCCTCTCCCAGGGTCATGGCAGATGTTGTCAAAGCCTGCAATTGCGTTTGAATCTTTTCTTTGTCATCCGATTCAATGACGTCTTTTAATGCTTTGATATCGTCTTCTATCTTGGATTTTTGTTCGGCTGATATTTTATCTCCATAATCTTTCAAAGATTTTTCTGTGGAATGAATCATCGCTTCACCTTGATTTTTGACCTCGATCAGCTCTTTACGAAGCTTATCTTCTCCTTCGTGTTCTTTGGCGTCTTGAACCATTTTTTCGATCTCTTCGTCACTAAGACCGCCTGAGGCTTGGATTTGAATTTTTTGTTCTTTACCAGTTCCCTTATCTTTTGCAGAAACATTTACGATACCATTAGCATCAATATCAAATGTAACTTCAATTTGGGGTGTTCCACGCGGTGCTGGGGGAATATTTGATAAATCAAATTGCCCTAGCAATTTATTTTGAGCAGCAAGTTCTCTTTCTCCTTGGAAAACACGAATTGTCACCGCCGGTTGATTATCTTCCGCCGTGGAAAAAACTTGGCTTTTCTTTGTGGGAATCGTCGTATTACGATCGATGAGACGTGTAAAAATACCGCCTAGTGTTTCAATACCCAATGACAAAGGTGTTACATCCAATAACAACACGTCTTTGACTTCGCCTTTCAGAACGCCACCTTGAATCGCTGCGCCAATGGCCACAACCTCATCGGGGTTGACACCTTTATGCGGGTCCTTGCCAAAAAAGCTACGTACGACTTCAGTAATTTTTGGCATGCGTGTCATACCGCCCACCAAAATGACTTCCTCAATATCACTTGCTTTTAAACCAGCATCCCTCAATGCAGCGCGGCAAGGTTCGATTGTTTTTTGAACCAAATCGTCAACGAGTTGCTCATATTTTGCACGGGTTAGCTTTAATTGCAAATGCTTTGGACCGGACGCGTCTGCGGAAATAAACGGTAAATTAATATCGGTTTGGATTGAGTTTGATAATTCAATTTTTGCTTTTTCTGCTGCCTCTTTCAAACGTTGTAAAGCAAGACGATCTTTTTTCAAATCGATACCTTGTTCTTTTTTGAATTCTTCGGCAATGTAATCGATAATGCGGGCATCAAAGTCTTCTCCCCCAAGGAACGTATCTCCATTGGTTGATTTCACTTCAAATACGCCGTCGCTGATATCCAAAATGGATACGTCAAACGTACCCCCGCCCAAATCATAAACAGCCACAATCCCATTTGCTTTTTTCTCTAAGCCATAAGCCAAAGCTGCGGCTGTTGGTTCGTTAATAATACGAAGAACTTCAAGACCTGCAATTTTACCGGCATCTTTTGTTGCCTGTCTTTGGGCGTCATTAAAATATGCTGGGACTGTAATGACCGCTTGAGTAACTTTTTCACCTAAATAGCTTTCTGCCGTTTCTTTCATTTTTTGAAGAGTAAAGGCACTGATTTGGCTGGGGCTAAATTTTTCTCCCCTTGATTCAACCCATGCATCTCCATGAGATCCTTCAACAATTTTATAAGGAACCAAGTCTTGATCCTTCTTGGTTAAAGGATCGTTATAGGTGCGTCCGATTAATCTTTTAACGGCAAAAATTGTATTTTCAGGGTTGGTCACTGCTTGGCGTTTTGCAGATTGTCCAACAAGACGTTCTCCGGATTCCGTCAATGCGACAATGGACGGCGTTGTTCTTGTTCCTTCACTGTTTTCAATAACCTTGGCGTTTTTTCCTTCCATAATTGCCACGCAAGAATTGGTGGTACCAAGGTCAATTCCGATCACTTTAGACATGTAATGTTCTCCTTTTTTCTATTTTGATGCTTTAGCAGCATATCCTCTATAGTGCTAATAATAGCTTTTTTCAAAGATGAAATCAAAATTTTTTCCCTCTCACGCATTAAACTCCAGCAGTTTTCATTGTAGACAAAAGATTACATAGATGATT
>JALRGP010000088.1 GCA_023259685.1 Alphaproteobacteria bacterium
TTAAGAAAATGGGCATTAGGTATCCTTCAAAAAGCTAAAACAAAACCTGAGCAATCACTCAAAAGTATCATGAGACGCAATGCTATGTCTTTAAAACATCTATTGAATTGTGTCAATAAAATTCTTCGTGCGTAGGCCCTGCCGGTAGTTACGAAAATTCTTTATTTTTTTTGAAATTTCGTCATATAATAAGGAAAGCGCTCTTAGCTCAGCTGGATAGAGCGGCGGCCTTCTAAGCCGTAGGTCAGAGGTTCGAATCCTCTAGAGCGCGCCAAATTTTTTTTATAATCCTGTTGAGCCAAATCCTTGATCTTGGCGATCTGTGGAATCCAATAATGAGGTTTCTTTCCATTCAACTTGGATCACAGGAGCAACCACCATCTGCGCAATCCTCATTCCTTTTTGAATAGTGAAAGGCTCACTGGATGCATTAAACAAAATAACTTTAATTTCTCCCCGGTAATCGGCGTCAATGGTACCAGGGCTATTGAGTACGGTCATTCCATGATTCAGAGCCAAACCTGACCTAGGGCGTATTTGCGCCTCATATCCTTGGCTCAAAGCAATAGCCAATCCTGTTGGCACAGCGAGCCTTGATAATGGATGTATGATTGTATCGATAGTTGACGATAAATCACACCCAGCACTTAAAGGTGTACCATAAATTGGGATCACGGCATTGTCTGACAATTTTTTAATTTCGACAATCATTTTCCAAAACGACACATGATTTTTGATTTATCTTACTATGTTTTACCTTTTTTAATCCTTTAAAAAATTTTTTTTAAAAAAAATAGCCATGAATTTAAATTTTTGTTATCATCTATTTATGGAGCCCAGATAGCTCAGTCGGTAGAGCAAGGGACTGAAAATCCCTGTGTCGCTGGTTCGATTCCGGCTCTGGGCACCATCATCTATCCATTTTCTTGTTATTGTTCTCGTAGCTCAGCTGGATAGAGCGCAGGATTCCTAATCTTGAGGCCATGGGTTCGAATCCCGTCGAGAACGCCATCAACATCCATACTTTAAATTGTCTTAAAAATGTTGGCATATTTTTTGCATAACTCTTATAAAATTCAAAATGATTGGTTTGATGCCAAAAGTTTTTATTTTTGCATTATGCATCTCATTTATCTTTGCAAATCCAGTGATTAAAAAAAATGATATTGTTGATATCATTTATGATAAACCATATTTAAAAATATCCTCAAAAGCAAGAGCCACGATGGATGGAAATATTGGAGATCATGTTGTTTTTGAAACGATCCCAAAACATAAAGGTGAAACACCCCGTCAAATCATTGCTATTGCGGTATCTGTTAAGAAAGCAAAAATTTCTAATGATTAAGCTTTTTTGTCTTGTATTGAGTGGATGCGGTTTGGCTGAAAAATTATCAGAGGTCTCAGAACCACCGCAGTTGTCTCATATCCAAGATCCAACAACACTACCTAATTATCGTCCCGTAACCATGCCAATGCCTGTGTGTGAAACCTCGGGGCAAACATTTTACAAAAATTCCCTATGGGAAATGGGATCTAGGGCATTTTTCAAAGATCAACGGGCCAATCAAGTGGGGGATATTTTGACCGTAGCCGTCAATATTGATCAAAAAGAATCCATTGAAGTACGTCCTCAATTTGACCGTCAAACGGGATATAAGAGTAATTTGGGAAAGCTATTTGGTTTAGAAAAAAATCTATCAAAATTATTTAATCAAAAGAAAGCAGATGGAACTATAAACAGTGAAATTTTGAATGCCTCTGGAAATTCTTCATCAAATGGATCAAATTCAAAATATGACATCAGAGATCGCATTCAATTTAAAATTGCCGCCACCGTTATTCAATTATTGCCAAATGGCAACATGGTCATCCAAGGACGCCAAGAAATTCGATTGGTGAATGAAGTCAGAGAAATTGAAATCCGCGGGATTGTCCGAAAAGAAGATATCTCAACAAATAACATCATCCCTAATGATAAAATTGCAGAATGTCGCATTATTTATGGAGGACGCGGAGATTTAACCGACATGCAAAATCTACCATGGGGGCAACAGATCGCTAATAAACTGATGCCTTTTTAAAAAGATATGTCTCATGTGAACATTCGATGGAACAATGGGTTTTAATTTTTTTGGCATTTTCATCATAAATAGTAATGTGATAAAAACCCGACACAGGAATTTTTGCCACGTATTGCTTTTGTGTTGTCTTTTGGTAAAAAGAATCATTAATAAAGATGTAATACGGCCCTGAACCTCCAGCCCATTCAACCCTTAATAAAGCATTTTTATTTAATAATATATGGCTATCTTTGAGGGGTGATAACATTTTAAACGTATGATGCCCGTGGGGTTTAAAATGATGGTGAGTTTCTGATTCTTCATGGGCAGCCATAGGAATTGAAGAAACTTCTTTCAATATTTGAAAAATTGAAAACATAATAGGCGTTGCGTGGGTACGTCCCGTTTGTCCAGGACATGGCATCCCATTGGGTTTGCCTACCCATACGCCAACCGTATAACGTTTTCCAATACCAATGGACCAACTATCGCGGCTTCCATAAGATGTCCCCGTTTTAAAAGCAATACGTGGATAAAAATCTTGTTGAGTTTTTTGAAGAATTGTCAAAAGATTGTGGCATGTAGCAGGTGATAAAAATTGCCGGTCTTCCTTACGTCCTTTGCTGTCAAAAGAAGGTTCTTGGTAATACCCATACCTTGCTAATGACGTATATAAACTGACTAATTCATACAAAGACAGTCCACCACCCCCTAATCCCAAAGCCAGCGACACATTTTTCACCTTCATGTGAATACCAATGTTTTTGAGTTTTTGATAAAAATTTTCTACACCGTAACGGCTTAAAACTTGAATCACTGTGGTATTTAAAGATAGCTGTAAAGCTGCTTCTATATTAACCGTTCCATGAAATTTCTTAGAAAAATTTAAAGGTTTATAGCCTTGAATCGATATCGGTTGATCGTCAATTAATGTATGGGGCTGAATCAAACCTTCGTCCATGGCAGCTCCATAAATAAATGGTTTTAATGTCGATCCAAAAGATCGCGTTGCTTGAATCATATCAACGCCATAAGGGCAATTAATGGATCCTACATAGGCAACAACATGTTGATGACTATGATCAACGACCAACACAGCACAATCTTGATCTTTTGGAATTGATGCTGTGGATAAAATATAATTTTGCAAATTTGAATCAATTGTTGTATTTTTTAGAAAACGGTACGCTAAATGAAAAGATTTTTTGGGGATTGGATAGGCTTTATTGTGAATCGTTCCTTTAAAATTTTTGGTTTTCAATCTCTTTGCAAGATCATCAAGACGTTTTTGAACAAAACGATGGTTTAAAAATTTTTGAGGAGATTGAGGAAGTCCAATCAAAAATAATTGCTCGTCGCTATTAAGTTGAGATGGTTTTTTATGAAAATAATAATGAGACGCCATCACTAAGCCTCTAAGATTTTTTCCGTAAGGCACATAGGTCAGATACATCTTTAAAATATCATATTTATTGTAATAATATTCCAATTGCAGAGCTCGAATCATTTGTTTTATTTTTTGATAAATACCTCTTTTTCCTGGAAAAAGTTGTTGAGCCAATTGCATGGTTAAGGTGGATGCGCCCGAAACAATATGCCCATTTTTTAAAAATTGATAACATCCCCGTATCACGGATAACGGGTCGATACCTGGATGATAAAAAAAACGACGATCTTCAAAATTCAGCAATAG
>JALRGP010000089.1 GCA_023259685.1 Alphaproteobacteria bacterium
CTTGGCATGTTTCTATTAGAAAAAGGTTTGGACAAAGATCTAATAAAGTATGAATGAATAGTTAATTTTCTAAAAAAATAAAAATTGATTTCTAATTTAAAAAATAATACAGTAATAAAAATTTTATTCCCTTCAAATTTTAATCGCACTCTAGTTCTTGATGAAATTTGACAGGATTTCTCATATTTATTTATATTATGATTAACGGTTTAAGTTATATTTTTACATGAATAAGTCTGAATTGATCGGCTTTATCGCAAGCAAAACTGGTCTTAAGAAAATTGAATCAGAGTCCGCCTTGGAGGCAGTATTAGAAGGCATTATCAACGCACTAAATAATAAAGAAGAAGTCAGGCTCGTTGGTTTTGGAACATTCTCTGTTAAACACAGGCCAGCCACTGAGGGGCGCAATCCAAAAACAGGAGAACCTATTGTTATCAAAGAAAAATATGTTGCTAAATTTCAGCCAAGCAAGAACTTAAAAGATTCACTTGAATCTATAAAATAAGTTTATTACAATGAAGAAAAGGGTGATTAGCTCAGCGGTAGAGCAACTCGTTTACACCGAGAAGGTCGGAGGTTCAATCCCTTCATCACCCACCATTTTTTTTGTGCTTTTATTTTTAATTTTAAGTGCGTGTGGAAAAAAAATGGATCTTAAAAAATTTGATAGAATTTCTTACAATAATGACGCAAAAAATCAAAAAAAATATTAATATTTGTTTTTTTGCGCTTTATACTATATTTAAAATAATTGCTAATTTTGATATACAATGAAACCCATGTATAATGAATTAAGTTTGTTTAATACTGTCCATTACCGTGGGTCGTCATTTCGCTCAGTGGATTTATATCGATGGTTGGCGTTTTTTAGCAATTTTTGCACTAGGTAGCTTTTTATTATCTCTAATATCATGTTCACTTGGGTGGATAGGGGTGGTTTTAACTGTGTGGTGTGGTTATTTTTTTAGAAATCCTCCGCGCGTTGTCCCTACACGAGAAGGTTTGTTAACAAGTCCAGCAGATGGAAAAGTCACACTTATCCAAGAGGTGACTGTACCTAAAAATTTTGATATTGGCGAGCATACATGTTATAGAGTCAGTATTTTTTTAAATGTTTTTGATGTCCATCTTAATCGTGTTCCTTACGACGGTCGTGTAGAAAAGGTTGTTTATCATCCTGGGCAATTTTTAAATGCCTCTCTTGATAAAGCCAGCGATTTAAACGAGAGAAATACTGTTGTCATGACAACAGACCATGGACCTCTTGCCTTTACTCAAATTGCCGGTCTTATTGCTCGACGTATTCGTTGTGATTTAAAACAAGGTGATGATGTAAAAAAAGGTCACATTTATGGAATGATTCGTTTTGGCAGTCGCGTGGATATTTATTTGCCCCATGGGGTCCATCCCCTTGTGATTGAGGGACAAAGAGTTGTTGGAGGTGAAACTGTTATTGCCGACTTCCACTCTAAAGAACACCAACGGAACGGTCTATGTATTTAATGGATGATTCAACAAAAAATCCCCCTTGTATTTAAAGTATCCTATGCAAGGGATCATTTTTTTTATCATAATGATTTAAAATTTATCCAAGAAACTGATTATCAATTTATTAAAATTATGGGGCCTGCAAAATCTGGAAAAACCCATATGATGTCTCTTGTTGAGGAAGTACATCCACTTGCTTATATTGTGGATGACGCTCATATGTATGATGATCTGGATTTATTCCATATTTACAACCGCGCTATTTTAAATAAAAAAAAATTTATTATTACGTGCGCCCATGATTATCAACCCTATTTACCTGATTGGATATCTCGTTTTCAAACATTTTATTTAATAGATTTTTCCCTTGTGAATGATGAATTTCTTGAAAAAATTTTTCACAAGATTATGAATGATTACGGAATGATTATTGATACTAAAATTAGTGATTATTTATTAAAGCATGTTGAGCGTAGTTACGATACCATTTGTGAGATTGCCCATTATTTTGGAAAGATGAGAATCTCACCAACAATTCGTCTGATTCAAAATATGATCGAACATCATGAAGACACCATTATATAACCGTAGTATGATGCCGCTATATGGCATGATTGCGGGATGTGGATTTCATTGTTTTTTTCCGTCCTTTATTCATCAAATAATGTTTGTGGTTGGATGGGCTTTATGTCACCGACATCTACAACAATCCAAAGATCATTTTTTTATCCAAGGATATCTTTTCGGTGTTGCGTATTTTTTTTCAAGTTTATATTGGGTAGGATTGGGCGTTTGCACTTGGGGTTATCACGAATGTTTTGCATATATCATTAGCTTTTTCTTATCTTTGTTTTTGGCTCTTTTTATCGCCATTCCCATATGGATCTGTCAAAAAATTCCTGATCAATATCGTCATTTATCATATCCCATATTGATTGCTGCATTTGAAATGTTAAGAGGAATGTTATTCCCGTGGAATTACCCAACTTATATATTGTGGCTTGAAGTATTGCAAATCATACGGTTTATACCTGTTGAAATAGTGAATTTTTTTGTCTTGATCGTATGTTTTTCGTTTTTTAATCCTTATAAAAACAGAATTTTTCAAAAAATAGGCGGAGTATGTATCATTTGTAACCATATATATGGAATGTTTTTATTGAATGCTCACTCAAATAAGGAGAATCTTCATTTAAATGTTCGTCTGATTCAACCATGCATCCCACAAAATGTCCCAGTTGGTGATGAAAATTATATTGATTTTCTTTTACAGCTAACCACTTTAAAAGGAGATAAAGATATCGATATTGTCATTTGGCCGGAATGTAGTTTAAATATAGCGCTGAATAGAAGACAAGATCTTTTACATCGAATTTTTTCAGCTATTCCATCAAACACATCGCTCATCATGAGTGGAGTTTTTATAGATCATCCTAAGATTTATAATTCTTTATATGTTTTACAAGATCATGAGATTAAAAGTATTTACCATAAAAACCGCTTAGTTCCTTTTGGGGAGTTTGTCCCCCTTCGTCATATTAATCCTTTCCCCAAAATAACCTCTGGGACGATTGACTATACTCCGGGACAAGGTCCTAAAATTTTGCCAGTGAAGGGAAAATTTTTCTTACCCTCTATATGTTATGAAATTATTTTTTCAACAAAAATGCAGACATCTGAAAAAATACATCCCCAATTCATTGTTAATGTCACAAATGATGGATGGTTTGGTCGCTCTCAAGGTCCATATCAACATCTAAAGATTGTACAAGTGCGTGCTATTGAATCAGGAATGCGTGTTATTCGTTGTTGTAATACTGGAATATCATGCATTATTGATTCAAAAGGACGCATCGAATCACAATTAAATTTGATGAATGTGGGGTATATTGATCATGGTATTTAAAAAAAACTCAAATATAATCTATTGAGACCTATGCATGCGACGCATTGAATGGTCATAAAATTCATCAGCTGTTGGTTGTAGATGTTCCTGGGTATCATCCAAATAACTTTTATTTTGATTACCATAACAACACGTTAACACTCATCGACATTGGTCACCAAGATGGAAAACGTATTATTTCTTTAGACAAAGTCAAAAGACAATAAATCATATCAAAGACCTGGGCATCAGCTTGGGTCTTTTTATCGTCTCATAATGATCCCAAAACAGGGTGCAATTAAAAGTGGGGGG
>JALRGP010000008.1 GCA_023259685.1 Alphaproteobacteria bacterium
AAGTATCATGAGACGAAATGCTATGTCTTTAAAACATCTATTGAATTGTGTCAATAAAATTCTTCGTGCGTAGGCCCTGTACTTTAAGCCCTATTTAAGAAGCACCCAAATTTCTGTTAAAGCTTCTGTTTCAGCTACCTCATAATCAAAATTGTAATAGCAAAATATGCAAGGCAAATCCCCCAGTTCTTCACCTGACTGAGGTAACCAATCACGATAAATGCTGTAAATCGTGTCACCGATATTATCGCGAGAGCCCTTGTGCATGGTTACTGCATACCTTCCGGCAGGTATAGTGCGTTCTGCCACCTGATCATTCAATTTAAAATCTTGCGGAACGCTAAGGGCTAAATCAAAGCGAAACTCTTCTGGCTTCACTTCTCTTGGATCGTGGTAGCCAAAGCCAAAGGCTTCTCCTGGTTTAGGTTTTAAGTTAATGGGTTGTGATTTTGCCCAAGTAATGAGTTTATCAAGCGTGTCGGATAATCTCATGGGATCGCCATGATGTTCCATCACTGCAACTCTTTTAGCTGGTAGTTCTTTAATCGTTATCGTCATAATTTTTTCACCTTTAATATGTATAGCTTGCGGTGGATTTTCGAAGCGTCCCCAATGAACCTTTCGCCTAAACTCGCTGGGGCTTTGCCCACAAACTTGTTTAAAGGCTCTCGTAAATGACTCATGGGATTCGAAACCTGCATCCAAAGCAATGTTAATAATCGTCTCCTCTTTGTGCACAATCAGTTGGTGAGCAGCCCGTTTAAGCCGCAGCCACTTGATATAGCCCATTAAAGGTAACCCAGTGTAGACCGTAAACAACCGATGAAAATGATATTTTGAAAAACAAGCGATGCGGCAAAGCTCATCCAACTCAAGCTCTTCATCAAGATGCTTGCCTATGAAATCAATCACTCTATCGACTCGTTCTTTGTAACTCATAATACCCTGTGTTTCAGTTGTAACCGCCTACATGAATAAAAATACGACGTTTATGTTTTTTATGCTTAACCACCATTGCTAATCTTCATTCAGTTATGCTGCCATATGTAAAAGTTTAAGTAGCTTGCGAACAGAATCCATGACAAATAAGGAATCATAAGCAGCGAAACCGCTTTCATTTTTCGGTAAGCTAGGCAAATGAGCGCAAAGACCAAAATATCCATAGTGCCCAGAACCACTAGGGAAAGTCCAGTTAAGTAGAAGCCGAAAAATAGAGGTGTCCAGCTCCAGTTTAAGATGAGCTGGGTCACGTATAAGGTTTTGATAATACTGAGCCTGGGAAATGATGACTCTCGCCAAATGAGCCAGCCGCAAGCGCCAATAATGCCGTATAAAATAGTCCAAGCAATAGGAAATACATAATTTGGCGGTGTCAAGGGGGAGCGGTTTAATGTGCTATACCAAGTTCTAATCTCCGGCTTCGTTAAAGAGCCAATGACTCCTCCTATTGCGATCAGGCCTAGGGTCCAGATGATTAGAGAGAGGTAGGGTTTATTTTGCATCTTCTGCCTCATCATTAATGCTTGATATCATATTCCTCAGCTGATTTGTAAATGCAAAAATAGAAGGATTTTCTTCCATAATATTGGATAAATTGATAATGCTAATTTGCGTCTTTGGATCGTAAGAAATTTTGGATTGATAGCCAGATGTTCCGCCGCAATGCTGATACAATTGAGTTATTCCATCCTGTGCTATATCGACCCCATAAGCCGCATACAAAGAACCTTCGCCGTCATAAAAAGCAAATCCTGTTTTTTGAATCACTGGATGTGTCATGAGTTGAAGCAATTTTATGGGGACGATACGCCCCTGATATAAAGCATGCTGCCATTTTACCAGATCGATTGGAGTTGAAATAATGCCACCTGCTGTAAATAATTTTGAAAAATCAGGCTTATCTGAAATCTTTTGAATTTGACCGCCGTTCTTTTCAAATCCAGGCACAAGAGCTGCGAAAGCAGGGGTATTTTTTAAAGATGCAGGTGTTCCGTCCAGCACCAAAAATGTATTTTGCATCCCCGCAGGATCAAAAAGAGCTCTTTTATAGTAAGAATCGATGGGCTCCGTGGTAAGAGCTTGGATAATATGCCCTATGAGAATATAGCCAAGGTTTGAATAATGGTATCTTTCTCTTGGAGAATAAAGCAATTGCTTATGGATAGCGTCCAGCCCTGACGTATGACTCAAAAGATGATGGATCGTAATAACCTTTGCAAAATCCGGCATTTCCCCTAGCCAGATAGGATGATCCTCGGATAAAAAGTCTGGTAAAGGCTTGTTTAAAGCATATGATATGTCATCACCAAAATGTGCAAATAAAAGATTTAAAACGGCTGCGCTTGTGAAATTTTTTGTAACGGATGCAATGAGATATTGCGCATTTTTATCCGCTTTAATATTCCCATGGGATGCAAAACTTTTATGATATAAAACTTGCTCTTGATGCGCCACAATAACACTACCATGAATATCAGGAAATTTGCGAAGAAGGTGTTCAGCGACAGAGTGCACATCCGATATCACTGTGATATTGCCATTAAAACTCATAGATTAATCTCACACTTATGTCTTAAATTCCCATATGGCCCGTTAAATCCATGACAGGTAAAACCTGATTTAGTATAAAAATCTACTGATTCCACGTCTGTTTCCGCCATAATCTTGCAGCCTTTACTACCTTTCTTTACTTCTTCTAAAAGCAATGTTCCAATTCCTTGCCTTTGGTAGTGCAAAGATACGCTGATGTGGTGAATGGTAATGACCTCACTTGCTTTACAGAAGCCTAAAACTCCAACAAGAATATCACCTATAAAGGCGCCTATGATCGCATGATCAGGATTTTTGTAGCTCTCAATTACCTCTACCACTTTTTCTGGCGAAGGATTCCCAATAGCGCCATGAATAACTGAAGGTAGCCTTGCGTCATCAAGGTTTACAGATTTTATGGTAATTTTATTTTCTGCATTCATAAACGATAGACTCATCTTGTTTAGCCGGACCTGAATATTGATCAAAGGCTTTGATTGTTCTTATGTGCTTAAATCCGGCAGCTTTTAGCATTTCCAATAACCGGTCCTGCTGATCAATCTTCACTCTCAGCTCTTCAATTTCTGTATGGATAATATTTCCCGCCTCCATCAGCTCATATTTGCAAATGCTGGTACAGATATCATCTTGTATTGTAGCAAGCTGGCTTAGAATAAATTTTTGGCCATTTGGTTTAGGCCATACTGAACCACGTCATACACCTTGCTGAGGAACGGCTTGCATAGTTTCAGCCTCAAATAAGAAAATACCATCGTCACTTAAGTGATCATAAATGACTTGAAGTGACTTCTTTACCTGCACAGGGTCGATGATTAAACAGAAAGATCCACTGGGAATGAAAATCAAATTGTATTTTTCTGGTCGATTTAAATCTTCAACAAAACCTTTCCATACCACAGGTTTTAGATTTTTTGGCTTTGCTTTAGCATGCAAGACTCCGAGCATATGGTCGCTTGCGTCAAAGCCATGAACATCAAATCCTTCTTCAAGTAATGGAAGTAAAAATCGGCCTGTGCCACACATTGGCTCTAAAATAGGCCCATTTACTTTTACGGCATAATCACGATAAAAAGCATATGCATCTTCCGGTGGGTTTGGCTTGCTTAATTCGTAAACCTCGGTACAAAGACTAAGATAGGTATCTAAAGTTTTATCCATTCATAACCTCATCAATAATTCGTTTCTGTGAAGCAGCTTCAGCGCTGTTTTTATCTGCAATTTGGCAAAGCTCAAATGTTGCTTTCCAAAGCGCCCAAGCACGTGCGCGAAGCCATGTATCATCATCCATATCCATTTTTGATATAAAAATCTCACGAGCTTTGCCGGATAAATACGTCCATGCAATTACTAAGTCACAGGCTGAATCTCCAACTGCAGCGCCCCCAAAGTCAATGACTGCTGATAGTTTTCCACCATCCATAAGTATATTACCAATCGCAAAATCTCCATGAATCCATATGGGCGTCTTATTCCATCTCGTCGCACACGCCTGATCCCATAAAGCTAATGCTCGGGGAGCATCTATAAAATTAGCCAGCTCTGCAATTTGCTCTCTGGCGCCTTTATCGTAAATGCTGACATGATCACCGCGCCACCAGTTGTGTTGACCCGGCTCAGGGCCTTTAATGTCCATAATGGCTTGCAGCTCTTTTAAGAATTTAGCCATATCAAAAGCAAGTTGTTCTTTTTCTTGATCGGTCAACGTCAGCAAATTGATACTTTTTCCAGGTAACCATTTGTAGATGGAAAATGGGTATGGATAGTCCGCCGAAGGTTTGCCCATTTTAATAGGAGCCGGAATGCTAACGCTCAAACGGTTTGCTAACCCAGGCAGTAGTTCTTGCTCTTTTGGAACTTTTAAAGCGTAATCTGCAGCTGTTGGCATACGAATGAGCATATGGTCGCCCAGCCTATAGGTGCGGTTATCATGCCCTTGTTTTTTAACATCAGTGATTGGCAAATTGGAATATTCAGGAAATTGCTGGGCTATGAGTTTACGTGCAAGATCTGGGCTTAAAATGATTGTTTTTTGGTTCATAACTCTACCTCCATCACCGTCACAGGATGAGATTTAAATTCATCCATACCGATTTTCTTCCATCCAAGACGTTCATAGTACTCTGGTATCGTTGGATCAAAAGCAAATAAGTACAGTTTTTTAAAATCAAGGTCTTTTGCTTTTAGGTATGCGGCGTCAATCAGCATTTTGCCAATACCTTGTTTTTGATGTTTAGGGGTTACTACTACATCTGCAAGCCATGGCCCTAAATCGGGACGAAACTCCTCCTTAAGTTTAAATGTACAAAATCCTACTGGAATTTCATCATACAGCGCAACGAATGAAGTTGTTTCATCGCAGATGTTGAGCTCATCATATGTCAATGACTCTATCTCCCCAATTGTAAGCTCTGGAAACCAAATTTTACCCAACACTTCATGCCAAATATTTGCAAGCACCGGTATGGCGTCTGGATGATTTTTCAGCAGGTCAATTTTGATCATACGAACCACTCCACATTTTTCCAGTTGCCAGGGTTTGCTTTTTTTGTCCATTTTTTTGACTTCCAGAGCCTCTGATTGTTTTGCCATCAATGGCTGTGGTTTTTATCTTCTCAGCTTTTTCAGGTGTGATAATATCTTTGAAATCTTTAACAAACTGATCAAAGCACCGTTGAAACTCATTCGTATCTAGGGAACTTATCACTCTTGCGATTGTGTCATGAGACGGAATGCCATTTGAAAGATCTATCCAGTCTTTTAAAGTGTCTTCATGCTCCTTCGCATAGTCTTGAAATCCAATCCATGTATTGATTCCTGCCATCGTTCCACACAATACCACGTATAAAATACTTTCTATTGAATGAAGTTTCGTCCTTTCTATTCTTGAATCCGTTATCCCTTCAAATAATTTCTTGATATTTTTATTACACATGGCCAAAACAATTTAATATCCATTATCATATTTTACAAAATTTTAAAACAATATTAAGATGCGTTCACCCTGGATTGTCATATCCTTTGGATATTCATAATACAAATTTTAATGGTAAAATAAAAAATATTTTCATAATAATAATGATGAGCAAAACGTGTATCGTGTCTGTTGGTTCTGCATTGCCTGCGCGAATTGTAAATAACACGTATTTTTCTTCTTACCTAGAGACATCAGAGGAATGGATTCAATCACGCGTTGGTATTTCATCTAGACATTGGATTGATGGTGAAGAAGATACTGCAACCTTAGGAGCTCAAGCTGCTCGATGTGCACTTAAAAAAGCGGGGCTTGATATTAATGCGATTGATGGTATTATTTTAGCCACATCAACACCCCTACATCGATTTCCAGCGACCGCTACTAAAATTCAATCTTTATTGAATATGAACCACGGCTTCGCTTTCGATATCCAAGCCGCGTGTTCAGGTTTTATTTATGGTTTAAGTGTGTGCCATGCCATGATCAGCTCGCACCAGGCACACCGTTTATTGTATATTTGCGCCGAATCCATGAGCCAATTATTGGATATGTATGATCGCTCAACGGCTGTTATTTTTGGTGATGGCGCTGGAGCTTTGATTTTGGAAAATAATCCAGCAAATTCTTCAAAAGGTCTTATAGCATGCTCTTTAAATTCAAATGGTCGCCACTATGATCAACTTTATGTAAAAAAAGAAGGAGGTATCTATATGGAAGGCAAAGATATTTTTAAGCATGCTACTACAAAAATGCTCAGCAGCCTTCACGACGTTTGTTCCAAGGGAAACGTATCTATGTCTGATCTTGATTGGATTATTCCCCACCAGGCAAATCAACGTATTATTGATTACATGATCGATAAAGGTGATTTGGATCCTCAAAAAGTCGTTGCGACGATTAAACATCATGGTAATACCTCTGCTGCGTCTATCCCTTTGGCATTAGATTCAACACCTGTTAAAAAAGGTGATTTAATTGCAATGGTTGCCTTAGGAGCTGGATTGACTTGGGGAGGATGTTTAGTTCAATATTAAAATTCATCAAATCATTCATGCATAAGCGCTCTGCCCGGCCTGGGTAGTTACAAAAATTTGTCATTTTTAAAAAAAAGTTTATTATATATTTAAGGCCCTTGTGGCGGAATTGGTAGACGCGGCAGACTCAAAATCTGTTGTTCTTGGACGTGGGAGTTCGAGTCTCCCCGAGGGCACCATATCGCATTTTTAATCATCAAATTTGAAAATTTTTGTAATTACCCAGGACTTGAATGATCTGGAATATTTTCATTAAATTTGAAAACAGGCCCTTTGGCTTCATCAGGAAGCGCATCTATATCGCCATCAAAATCGCTGTCAGGATCGTCCATCTCATTATCATCAACATACTCTTCATTATTTTCAGTGGGTTCTACTTCTTCATCGGGTAAGTATTTTTTTGCAGACACAGGCTTAGATTGAATGATTCGTTTTTTGGATAATTTTAACCCAGGCTTTTTTTTCTTTTTTCTTTTTATTTTTTTTCTTATCTTTTGCTCGTATTCTTCTTGATCATCATTGTCTTTGTTAGGCCTATTTTGCTCAACGGGTGGTATGGATTGCATTGGAGGTGGTGTCATGATTGCATTATTAAAGCTGGGAGTAGGCATCATTGGTTGAACCATAGGATTTGGGAACATTGAATAGCCATAGGGAAATATAAAAGGAGAAGTATAATAATATGGCACAGCAGGCATCATCATCGGAGAAGACATTTGAGGAACGGGAATTGGAGCAGGTATAAAAGTTGGTGGTTGTGGCGTCGAATTTGTTGGAGATGGGGTATCTTCTTCCTTTTTAACAGGTTTTTTTTTCTTTGCGACTTTAGGTGAAGGTGGAGGTGTTGGGGTTGTAGGGCTCACAAAATATTGTTCTGGGCCGAACCCTGTGTTAGGCAATGTTGTCAAATCAATATCATCCGTTGCATACAAAACAAAAAGGTATAACGAATTTAAAATAAAATACATTGCAATCATTTTTGGATCTTTTAATCATTATATATTTTAAAAAGTTAACAAATTATTATTTTTTTTAAAAATAATTTTTATGTGGTTGCTGTAGATTGATTTTTCCTATAAAAAATATCATTTTAATAATAACGCGTACGAAACATGCATTTTTTTAATAAAAAATTAATAAATAGATGGTAACTTTTAATAAAACACCAGGATAGAGGTCACATGACACATCATTATATAGATATCTTCAACAAGGTGGAGAAGATTTACCGGTCTTTTTTAAATGTTTTAGAAAAAGACATTGAACATTTTGGTTTTTATGATTTAAATAATGCCCAAGCTTTAATTATTTATTATATGGGCAAAGAAAATAAGACCATGCCAATCGGCGAATTGATGAAAAGCGGCTATTATTTAGGATCAAATGTTTCATATAATATTAAACAATTGGGAAAAAGTGGTTATGTTCATTTATCGCAATCAGAATATGACAAACGTTCAGTTAATCTGACACTATCGGATAAAGGCCAACAGGCTTATGATAAATTTCAATCAAGATTCAATGAATTATTGAACGCTTTATCAAAAAACTTATCAAAAGATAAATTAGAACGTTTTTTTGAGGTCATGGATCATTTTGAAGATTTTTTGTATCGTGGGTGCGTCCGATAAGGCTAAAATAATATAAAAAGATTGATCATATGAATACTTGTGATAACGTATTTATCCTTGCAAGACGTATCCATATCGTTTGGTGGGCGTCCATTATTATCTCATGTGACCGGTCATATCCTTGATAAAGATCGAATTTGCCTGATTGGTAAAAATGGATGCGGAAAATCCACTTTATTAAGAATGATGATAGGGTTACTTGAAGCTGACAAAGGTGAAATTTTCAAACACCCTCAGTCTTTGATTACGTTTTTGGACCAAAAAAATGAGGGACTACCTGAAGGACAAGCCATTATCTCATTGTTTGATCATGTGGAACGCTTCGAAGCAGAAGCTATGTTAGATAGATTATGCGTTGATCCTTTGCGATCCACATCAAATTTGTCTGGCGGTGAACAACGACGCGTTCATTTAGCAAGAGCCTTATGTCAAAAATCAACAATTTTATTTTTGGATGAACCAACGAACCACCTAGACTTACCCACAATTGAATGGCTTGAAAAATGGATAGATCATTACAATGGTGCGGTTATAACCATCAGCCATGACCGACGTTTTTTAGAAAAGATATCAAAAAAATTATGGTGGTTACAAGATCACACTTTAATTGAACATCACCAGGGATTTTCACATTTTGATCACTTACAAGACATGTATGACCAAGAATTAGAACGTCGTATTCAAAAAATGAACACACACCTGCGTCAAGAAATGGAATGGTTACAACGTGGCGTCACAGCCAGACGCAAACGGAACCAAGGACGTTTAGAACGCCTTAGGCAACTGCGTCAAAATAAACAAGCAACCATCGTTAAAAAAGGGATGAGTTTGCCCTCACTTCAAGGGGGAGATCTTCAAGCTAAATTGGTTGTTGATATGGATCATATCCAAAAATCATTCCAAGGAAAAACTATTATTCAATCCTTTACAACACGTATTTTAAAAGGTGATCGCATTGGTATCATTGGTGCTAATGGATCTGGGAAAACCACTTTATTAAAGTTATTGCTGGGTGAATTGGAACCCGACCAAGGACACATTGAAAAAGGTCCTTCCGTTGAGTTTATCTATCTTGATCAAATGAAAAAAGAATTGAAAGACAACCAAACTTTGTGGGAATTTTTGTGCCCAACCGGTGGAGATCAAGTCATTTTAAAAGACAGGTCCATGCATGTGATGGGATATTTAAAACAATTTGCCTTTAAAGAAGAACAAATTAAAGGACAGGTATCTATTTTATCTGGGGGTGAAAAAAATCGTTTAATGCTTGCAAAAGCATTGGCGCAAAAAGGTAATGTTTTAATTTTAGATGAACCAACAAATGATCTAGACATGGATACACTCGATTTATTGGAAGACATGCTGTCTGATTATTCAGGAACGCTGATTGTGGTCAGCCACGACCGTGATTTTTTAAATCGTTTGGTGAGCAGTATTATTGTGATTGGCCCGGATGGAGTCCATGAATATGTTGGTGGATACGATGATTATATTCAACAAAAACAAGAAAAAACAGCCAGCATCAAAAAACATAAAACATCTGCTCCCCCAAAAATAACACACTCATCCCATAAAATGAGTTATAAAGACAAAAAAGATTTGCAAGAATTGCCAGATGAGATTGAGACTTATGAAAAAAAATTAAAAAATATTGAATCCCAATTGAGCGAACCTTTAACATCATCACAGACGGAACAATTATCGTTAGAGTTTGAAAAAATACAAAGTATTGTTCAAAAATTGGAGGAGCGGTATTTTTATTTATTAGATTTATCTCAAACCACGGCCAGCTAATGAACCCATTTCATAGTCTTCATATACCATTGACATTCAAGATTGATCGCCACGTCTTAGATGAACAATTTCAATTGATTCAAAAACAGGCGTTGTCATTACCCGAGCCTTTAAGAGATTCTTATGTATCTCAGGCAAATTATTCCTATAATATTTTGAAAAATCCGATTCAAAGGGCCCGTTCCATTATGGAGATCTTGGATATTATCCATAAATTTTTTGACATTTTTGATGAAATGGAAGAATTTATAAATGTTTTGCACACGTCAACAAATTTAGATTCTTTACAGCTACAGGTTTATGATGATTTTAATGATGCTATGATCCACCAAAATCATTATGGTATGCATTTAGCGTACGCTAAAATGAAGAGACTGCATGAAAAATCACAACAAGTATTTTTTTAAATAGACGTCTTTCGAAACTCATAATTGATGCTCAAAGTTGCAAATAGCAGCAATTAAATTAAATCTTATTGAGATAAAATGTTCCTGTTATTCTTTTTTTGGGGCAATTCAGTGTTAGCGTGAAAATTTTTGATACCCTGATAACTACTTGTCAACAAGTAGTTTGATCTTCTTATAAATAGACACTCTTGATAATTTGAATAATTTAAAATCATGACATGTGCCTTGCCCTTTTGGGATAGATAAATGAAAGAAAGACCTGACGCGCAAAACAGCAAGTCTCATTAGAAAATAATTTTTTAAATAGGTCTATTTTATTAACTATTTATTAACTTTTTTAAAAATATAATAAAGTGGGAAAAAAAAACAGGAGATTTAAAATGCCCGTATTATTGTACATGGTTATCATAACATTAGGTTTTGCAGCACAAGAAAAGGAAAGCGATGGTCCTTCTGTGAAATCCCACCCTCTTCATCAACAACCTCATTATTTAGAAGAAGTTGTGAATGATTTGCATCAAAAAACAAGTTATTGGAAAAATACTCATGAAAAGTGTCAAGTGCTCGCCCAAGGACTGGGCACATTTACATCCATGTGGATTCTGTATCATAAAAAACCTATGACACACCATATGCATTGTGTGACATGCGTTTTAGGAGCAAGCTGTGTAAGTTTATTAAACTATTCAGAATTTTCTTATCGTCAATATATACATCATCAACATGATTTGAATGCTGTTTTAAAATTTAATCATCAACCCGGTTTTATTTACGGAACCGAAGATGAAATTTATAGAACCTCAAACAAAAATTGAATATGGCAACAATAAATTGATTAAAGGCAACGTATGTGACGTTGCCTTTTTTAAAATCAGAATCAGTCATATTAGAAAATGGGTGTTTGACGCTACAATAAAGTTAGTCCTTTATTGTGAATGATTATGTTTCGAACTCCTGATTTTTGGAAACGGAAAGGAATTTTAAGTTATTTATTGCTACCTATAGCAAAAATTTACTATGCTATCTCTTGGTTGCACCAAAAATTTACAACAACTAAAAAAGTATCTCGTCCCGTTATTTGTGTGGGGAATGTTGTGTTAGGAGGAGCAGGAAAAACTCCTGTTGTTATTGCTATATCCAAAATTTTAAAAGATCTTGGATATCAACCCCATATCATCAGCCGAGGATACGGGGCCGTTATTCGTCAAGTCACAAAAGTAGATCCTAAAAAACATAACTACTTAAATGTTGGGGATGAACCATTATTATTATCAAAAACTGCACCCACATGGGTCAGCACAGACCGACATCAATCCATTCATTTAGCAATCAAAGAAGGCGCTGATATTTTAATATTAGATGATGGTTTGCAAAATAAAAGTATTTACAAAGATTTAAACATTCTTGTCATTGATTCCTTGCAAGGATTTGGTAATTCGTTACTATTTCCTTCAGGCCCTTTACGAGAACCTTTGAATCAAGCTTTAAAAAACAGTCATTTAATTGTTGTAATTGGGGATCATGATATCCCTATCAAAACAACGATTCCAAAAGTTCATGCAAAATTTGATATTACATCCGATATTCCCCATCAATCAGTTGTAGCTTTTGCAGGTCTTGGGTATCCAGAAAAATTTTTATACACCCTTGAGCATCATGGTTTTCATGTATTTGAATTCTTAAAATACCCAGATCATCATCCCTATACAATTGCACAAATGAATAAATTGTTTAAAATTGCTCAATCATATGGTGCTCGATTAATCACAACAGAAAAAGACTTTACCAGAATCCCTGAGCAATATCAAAAAGACATTTTATTTCTAAAAATTGAATTATGTTTTGATGATCCTATATTAATAAAAAAAATATTAAAAAATGCTTTTTAATACTCATTAACTATGGAGAGTGCTTATCATACGTTTTAATGAACACCTCTAAGTGATCAGTTGACATTTTGTCCAAATCTCCATTGTTTACATCATTTTGAGCACTAGATAACAAAATCTTTACCTGAAGTTGCTTGATTTTAATAGCCAAATCAAAATTATTTTGATGAATCATTGTATGGTACAATTCATCCAAATCGTTTAAAATTTTTTCCATTTAATAAAAGGTGTATTTGTTTAGTCATACTAATACAACCTTTATTGTTAAGTGGTTTTTTTAACATCCCGGGACGCTAAGGTTTTGATTCCTCATTCAAAATATCGTCTAATGTTAAATCTTTTTTTTGAGGCATGGTCGATGACGTTTGTTTATCGGGAGTTGGGGCATTCAAAGGAATTTGAGATAAATCAATGATATGTTTAGGTGTCGATGGTTTGAATGATGGACAATATTTTTTTGCATAAACGATCAAACGTTTTGGGCTAATTAATCGTTCCCATTCTATTTTCAACAAATTAATATTTTCCATTGTTTGATTCAACTCTTTTTGACACTTTATTTTTTCCCGTTCTAAAAATTGAACATTGTATTTCATTTGAAACACTTGATAAATGAGCACACATAAAGATGCAGCACCTAAAAAATAATATTTTTTACGCCATATCATCGTTTTGTCGTGATGTATAAATTGCCGATCCTGCTGACAAGATGGCCAAAAATAAAAACAATAGCCATGTCCAAAATACGGCGCTGACACCAAAAATAGACCAATTCACTTGATCGCAAGGAACTAAGACCTTGACGTCCAATCTCTGAGACTGGCAAATTGATGACACCCACCATTTATTTTCAACACCCAAGTGATAAAAGGATAAACAGCTACCCAAAAAAGATAATGTTGATATGCACCAAAACAACCAACTTTTATTCCAAAAATAATGAATTAAACTGACAATTGATATCATCATCAATACATATCTTTGGTACAAACATAAATGACAAACTGGCACTGCAAATCCGTATTGCGCAATAACCGCAAATAAAACAGATCCCGTTGATATTACGAGGAAGACTTTGGACAACAATTTTGACATAATCTAAACGCTTTTTCATACCAAGAACTGTTTTGATAGTTATGCCCTAAGATGCTGGCATACTTTTGTGCTTCAGATAATAAACCTAAAGATATATAACATTCAACCAAACGATAGAGGGCTTCTTGAATTTGAGGAGTCGTTTGAAACGCGTCCACAACAATTTTATATCTGGCAATTGCTGATTGAGGAGAGTGCTCACGGATTTGATAGTAACGGCCAATATCCATTTCTTTGGCTGCCAAATGATCATTTAATAAATTCATTTTCATTTTTGCATCTTTTGAGTAAGGTGATTGAGGGAATCGATTCAACAACTCTTCAAACGCAGATTTTGATTCCAAACATGGTGTTTGGTCCCGTTCAACAATAGGAATTTGTTCATAATAACAAATACCAATCATGTAATAAGCATAATCAATTTTTTCATAACCAGGATGTAATTCTATGAAACTCCTAAATCGTTCTATAGCTTCATCATATTTCTTGCATAAATAATAACATTCCCCTGCCATCAATAAGGATGTTAGGGCATCATCTGAATAGGGGTGCTGACGGTCAATCTCATCAAAAATGCGTGCTGCTCTTAAAAAATTTTTTTCTTTGTATGACAGCTGCGCCAAAGATAATAAATCTTTGGGACTTTTATCCTCTACATTTTCTAATTTCTCACTACATCCGGACATCAAAAACGCCATAAAAAAAATATAAAAGAACATATCATAAATCCCAAAAACATTAATTCATCTTAATATTTTTTTTAAAAATAACAAAATTTACGGTAACAAACGGGTGCTATTAAAAGTGGGGAAGAAATATCTTCAAAGTAGATGATTTTTTTGGTATTCATTAAGAAAATTTCTAACAAATATATTTTATTTTTTTAATCTTTTTATGTTACCCATGAGAACTATACAGTGAATCAAACGCTGAAATACATGACCCCAAGTAGGGAGAGCGGGGGTTTGGGATGGGTGAATATTATAAAAATGGCATAATTGGAAAGTCAAAATAGGTTGTAATGGTGTCCTAAGAAAAACCAAAAAAATAAATGGTGAGTGTATATTCCACCATTGATTGGGACGTTTGAAGAGTTTGTTAATATTAGGAGAGAGGGAGAATAAACTGCTTCACACAGTTGAGGAAGCCCCGCAATCAGGACAATCAGCCAAATTGCGGGAGTCAGAATACTATCCCTTAGACATATCGTCTTTATTTCTTAAAATCGCTGGCACAATGTAAAAAATGGCGCAGTAATAATAAAGCTGATCCGATGGTGAGTATATGAACGATCACAGATTGATCTGCAATCATAGCCCATTTAAATAGATCGTTATTTTGACAAATTGCAAATGGAACGGCTAGTGCAACACCAATTAATGCTTCTCCTGCAATTAACCCTGATGCAAATAAAAGGCCCCTTCGATTACCTCTGTCAATGTCTTGTACTGTTGCTTTTTGCCGTTGCATACGACGGTGAGCAAAGTAAGATAATAATCCTCCGATAAATGCAGCCGTTCCCACATCAAATGGTAAATAAATACCAATAGCTACCGATAAAATGGGCAAACGAATAGATGCGTTTTTGAGCTTTAACAAGTGATCAATAGCGATCACACAAACCGCAATAGCAGCTCCGACAAAATACAAGCCCCAATTAAGGGTCTTGCTAAATACACTTTTGATAATTTCCGCCATCAAGATGGCTTTGGGAGCGCTCATGGCATGGGATACATCCATATCTGGCCTTGGCATGGCACCCACAAGTCCATACGCTTCATACAAAATGTGAAGAACTGGCGCAATTGTCAAAGACCCCACAATCACCCCAATAAATAACATGGATTGTTGTTTCCACGGGGTAGAGCCCAGTAAGTATCCTGATTTTAAATCCTGCATATTTTCTCCACCAATACAGGAAATACATGCCACGATAGAAGCAATCACCATCACAATGCCCGCAATGGACAAACCATGGGATTGCAATTCTCCTTGGTCAAACGACATGTAAAATATGGATGATACAATTAATACCGCCATAATCACAATACCCGATAATGGATTTTGAGATGATCCCACAACGCCTGTGGTATACGATGAAATACAAGAGGACAAAAAACCAATGATTAATGAAAATAATGTGGCAAAGATGATCAATATCATCATGGATGACAGGTTAAACGACATCCCACTCACCATTAATATTTTATGAAAAAATAATCCTAAAGGAATAATGGATACAATGGTTCCACCAATAATGATTTTCATCGGAATATCTGTGTCCGTTCTAAGTTTACCTTCATGGTGATGAGACATCCCTTTAAAAGATTGAATAATGCCTTCTTTAATTTGAGGGAGAATACCAAAAATTGTCCAAAAACCACCAACAACAAAGGCACCCACGCCAACAAAGCGCATTTTTTCAGACCAAATAGACATGGCTGCGTCAAAACCGCTAAGCCCTTCTGGAGATCCAAACATCAATGAATACACAGGGATACCAATTCCCCAAGTCAGCAGTGTCCCAATAACCACAGCGATACATGATCTCCATCCAATGACATAGCCGGCTCCGATCATGGCAAAAGATAACCCGGATCCAACGCCCATGGTGATACCGGTTGGTGTTGTTATCCAAAATGACACGGCATCCAAGACAACTTTAAATCCTGTCTCGCATAATTTAAAAACAGCGGATAAAAAGGATCCTAAAAATAATTCTTTTAATCCTTTGGCTTCTTTTTCACCGGATTTCAAAACTTCGGTTGTGGCAACCCCTTCAGGAAATCTTAATTTTGCTGTGACTACAAATGCTTGTCTTAAAGGAACAGAGAAAAAAACTCCCAACACACCGCCAATAATACCAATAGCCGCAGTTTCTAAAAAATGAAAATCTTTCCAAAATCCCATCACCAACAAAGACGGAAGGGTAAAGACGATACCAGCAGCAATGGCTTCTCCGGCGGAGGCAATGGTTTGCACCATGTTATTTTCTAAAATGGTTGATTGAAAAACACCATGAGATTGTCGTTTTCGAAGCAACATCATTGATACAACGGCGGCCGGAATACATGCGGTGACGGTTTGGCCTGCTTTTAAAGCAAGGTAAGAATTAGAAGCACCTAAGATAACGGTTAAAATAATGCCCAAAAAAATCGCACGAAGTGTGATTTCAGGGACGTTTTCATTGGGTCCAATATATGGTTTGTCCATTTTGTTAAAGTTTATATAGTCCTCTAATTTATTAAATCATAATCATTGTCAAGATAATAAAAAAAAGGAGACACTCCAATTTTTAATCACCCCCCCTTAAAATTTACAAATTTGATTCAAAAAATAAAAATATTTACACTAAGCTCATGTAAAGTGTACCTATTTTTTTAAAAAGTAAGAGCAGAGCAATGACATTTCTTCATAAAAAATCCCTCGGACAACATTTTTTAAAGGATGATCAAGTTATAGATATGATTATCCAATCGTGTCAACCACTGGGGGAATGGGTATTAGAAATTGGGCCTGGTCCGTTAACTCTGACAAAGCCATTACTTCAAAAAGTATCCAAAGGTGTCATTGTGATTGAAAAAGATGATCGTTTTCAAAAATCCTATGAATTACCTGGGTTATTTCCTATTTTTGCTGATGCATCATCCATTCGAATAAAAGACATCAAAAAACAATTTAATATTGAACATAAAATTAAAATTGTATCCAATCTACCTTATAATATTGGTACGTTTCTATTATTAAATTGGTTAAAAGAACGCGATGAGATTGAATCAATGGTTTTGATGTTTCAAAAAGAAGTTGTCAATAGAATTGTCGCCACACCTGGCACTGTTGACTATGGTCGCCTGTCAGTTCTTTGTGGATATTTATGTGAGTGTGTTTGGTTGTTTGATGTCAAAACTGATGCCTTTTCTCCTCCTCCAAAAGTTGAATCCAGCGTCGTTAAAATAACACCTAAACCCGAAAAACCCTGTGATGTCTTAAAAGATTTAGAGCGTGTGACACAAATATTATTTTCAAAACGCCGCAAAATGATCAGGACATCGTCATTATTATTACCAAGCGATATTGATTCTTCAAAACGTCCCCAAGATTTAACAATTGAAGAAATTTTAAGTATTACGGAAAAAAATTTAGATCATTAAGAGTTTTGATGAACCTGGTATACTGAAATCACACTCACACACACTTTGATGTAATGTACGATCCTTCTAATATATTTGCAAAAATTTTAAGACATGAATTACCTTGCGACAAGGTTTATGAAGATGATTATTGTTTGGCATTCCGGGATAAATTTCCAAAATCCACTGTGCATGTTATTGTCATTCCAAAAAAAGAATGCATCGATTGGTTCAATTTTACAAAAGACACCTCTTCCCATGATCAGTGTATGTTT
>JALRGP010000090.1 GCA_023259685.1 Alphaproteobacteria bacterium
TTCCCAGCAATCGTTAAATCACAGTCTACAATTTTTTGATGTAAATAAAGTTCATCATTCTCTTTTAAGGAGGAGAAGACAATTTTGTAGTGACATATGAGTAAGTCTTTTTATTCATCCAACGATTTAATATCAAATTTGTCTTTTTTAAGATGTATAAGCATAATTTGTTCTGATCCAATCATCTTACGGTGTTTGCCTTTCGATGAATAATTTGAAAATATAAATCCTCCAATGCCATGGGTAGGATTGACAAGATTGATAGGTATCGTATAAGTTTGTCCTGGGATAATATCTGATTCAAAAACTTCAAAAGATTCTTTATTAGGATCATTGTCTTTCATATCATCAATTTTTTTAAAATATGATTCGGAATCCAAAGGCATCAAAGTTTTGAGAGTTTCTTCTTTGTGAACAACCACAATATGAACTTTAACGGCAGAAGAATCATTGGCGTCATCATCGGCTTTAAATGTGACTTTGTTTAAATAAACCTTGGTTGATGATGATCCTATAAATTCTTTCACATCTTTGAATAAAGAACACCCGCACAGCATCATTAATAATAGTGTGTATATGATTTTTTTCATGGCTCGTATCATTATTTAACAACAATTTTTGAAAAATCAATATCACTGACCACTTGACCAGCAGCTTTTCCATCTTGACCATAAACCTTAATCGTATCTGTTCTTTGTTGAATTTGTATGGTGATGACAGCTTGGTCAATTTGTTGTTGAACTGATTGGATACGGCATACTTTAAACACAATTGTTTGCACAACTTGCAAAACTTTTTCAATATTTGCCAGCCTTTCTAAATCAATTTGAGGTATGACTTCACCGTTAGCCATGGCATTGGTTATCTGTGCAACATATCCTCCCATGGGAATAATTACCACCAAATCAGTATGAATTAAAGTGGCAGTAGAATGATGTTGCCCTCCAAGGTTTGGAGACGAACTTCTGCTAACGGCGCCGCTCCATCCAAAAACTTCGACGTATGTTTCTTTACCAGTGACATTGGAACCTTTTGGAGATTTATCACCAATTTTAATCATCCATTCTGGAGACCGACTGTAAGATGGAATATCAGATCCTTGATTAACAACCGGCACCATAATCGTCATCATTTGACCCGTTGATGGATTGGGAATTTGAAGGTTTTGAATCTGAAACCTGGGAAGGGACATCTATTAATAAATAATTAATATATTTTATTGTACGATATTTAAAAATATATTTGTAAATAATGAAATTTAATACATAATTTAGGAAATATTTTAAAAATTGATACGTCAAATATTCTTCAATAATGATAAAATACACAAAATATTTCAGTGATAAAACCATGAAAAATATGTTTTTAAAAGAGGTTTAATGAGCCATCACACCACATTATCACAACGTGATAAAAAAATTATATGGCATCCATTTACCCAGGAAAAAACAGCCCCTGATGTGATTGCTATCAAAAAAGCGTCGGGAGCTTATTTGTATGATGAAGAGGGACGTTGTTATATGGATCTGATATCAAGCTGGTGGGTGAATATTCATGGTCATGCCCATCCCGAGATTGCCTGTTCTATTTATGATCAAGCACAAACATTAGAACATGTGATGTTTGCGGGATTTACCCATGAGCCAGCTGTTGTTTTGTGTGAGCAATTACAAAGCATTTTACCCAAAGAATTAGACCGTTTCTTTTTTACAGATAATGGATCTACAGCTGTGGAGGCTGCTATCAAAATGGCTTATCAATATTGGCGAAATGTGGGCGAGCCCCAGCGACGATTATTTTTAAGTTTTGATGGCGGTTATCATGGCGATACTTTGGGTGCTATGTCAGTAGGATCAACGTCAGGGTTTCATGATCATTTCAAAGATTTGTTTTTTCAAGTATTATCTGTTCCTTATCCAGATACTTGGGATGAAGATAGCAATATTGATTATAAAGAGCAACAAGCAATTGACGTGTTGATGTCCCATTTGAATCATCACGAAGAACATATTGCGGCAATTATTTTGGAACCCTTGATTCAAGGGGCCAGTGGTATGCGTTTGTGTCGGACTCAATTTCTTCAAAAAGTCATAAACATTTTGAAATCAAAAGGAATTCTTGTTATTTTTGATGAAGTGATGACGGGATTTTATCGAACAGGGACCTATTTTTCACTGCATCAATTAAATGTGATTCCAGATTTTTTGTGTGTATCCAAAGGCATTAGCGGAGGATTTTTACCTTTGGCTTTGACGATCACAACCAATCATATCTATGACGCATTTTTGGGGGATGATTTTGACCAAGCCTTTGCCCATGGGCATTCTTATACAGCCAATCCTTTGGCTTGCCGCGCTGCTGTGTGTTCTTTGGAATTACTAAAAAAACCTGAATGCCAAAACACCATTCAAGATATCAGAAAAACCCATCATGAAGGGGTACTTTTTTTAAAAAATTCTTGTCCAAACGTTAAAAAAATACGCTCTATAGGTACGATTGCGGCCTTTGACGTTGATAATACAGTATGTATGAGGGGCCTTAAAAAAAAATTTATAGATCATGGTCTATTGCTACGCCCATTAGGTCAAACTGTTTATTTATTACCACCCTATTGCGTGAATAAAAATGATTTACAAGACGTCTATCAAAAAATGTGTCAAATTTTAAGGTCATGCTTCTTGTAAAAAACATGACCTTTACCATTAACGATGTTTATTTCATATCATCAAAAGGTAATTGTTTTCTTTCTGTGACGAGATATTTGTATAAAGGTGCCTTAGCGGCTTCTAACCAGATGTCATATGTTTCTATATCAAAAAGGTTCACATTCATCAGGTAATCCTCATCAAAATATCCAAAACCATTGTGTCCCCATGGTTTGGACGGTGAATCCCACTATGAATTTAAAAATTTATACAATGTTTTATTTGGTTCCGCTCTGTCATAAGCTCCGTAACCAACAAGGGTGATACAATGTCCACCTGTTGGATGAAACGTTGATGTCTTTGGTGTTTTAATAACACCTGGCAGGGTTTTGGACCCTGATTCAAAAAATGAATCATCAAGAGTAACACCTAGCATAATCCAATTATTTTGGCATAAAGATCGTTTTAGATCTTGCAAAAAATTCTTTTGCGGATCTTTTTGATAACGATAAGGTAAAGCCAAATCTTTATAATGTAAAAAATTTTTTAACTCGCTGTAGGATAAACTATCAAATGGTGTTGTGTAGACTATGCTTCGAGAATTGTAAGTTTTTGACAATTTAAAAGTTGGATCGAGAGGAATTTTATGTAGTTAGGGGATGGTTGTTTTTTAAATGTTTGACCGTCATCAATGTAGGGCCAACCAACATATTGAAATGAAAATGTTTGGATACCTGGAACACACACAGTTTCCGTTAAAGGAGAGCTGATTTTTTCCGGACAAAAACCAAATTTTTCAATAGCCAAAATGGCAGCCGCACATGAAGACCCACAGTCCATATCAGTTGTAATATGGCTGCTAGGATCAGCTACTTGGGAAATATAACGTGTATTGTAGTATACAAATAACCGCGATACATCCAAAGATGGGCAATAAAACAGGGCCTACGCACGAAGAATTTTATTGACACAATTCAATAGATGTTTTAAAGACATAGCATTTCGTCTCATGATA
>JALRGP010000091.1 GCA_023259685.1 Alphaproteobacteria bacterium
GAGAGTTTCACACCCCGCTCCCCCACCAGCGCTTCATATCCTTGGGGGAGTTTTTCAATGAATTCATGGGCATGGGCAGCTTTAGCAGCCTCTACTACTTCCGCGTCAGTTGCATCAATGCGGCCATAACGAATATTTTCACGTAAAGACCGATGAAATAATGATGGATCTTGGGGAATCATGGCAATGTTTTCACGTAAAGAATTTTGGGTGACATCACGGATATTTTGGCCGTCAATTAAAATGGCGCCATCGGTTACGTCAAAAAGCCTTAGGATTAAATTGACAAATGTTGACTTTCCCCCACCCGAATACCCAACAAGCCCCACCTTTTCACCGGCTTTAATGGTGATCGATAAATTTGTAAAAAGAGGTAAAGACTCTTTGTAATGAAATGTGACATTGTTGAAGGTGATATGACCCTTATGAGCAGATAGTCGTTTGGCATTAGGTCTGTCTTGGATATCAGGGGATTGTAAAAGATTTTCCAAGCTTTGGCGGCACCGTCCAACGACTTTTTTCAGTTCATCCACCTGATCCATGGTAGCCCACATCATATGTACGATTTCCATGGAAAGACCCAAAATGAGGGCAAAATCCCCAATGCCCACCATGCCTTTATCGTAAAAATAAATCAGGAAATAAATGGACCATGCCATCATGACGGCGATGAGCCCCCCTTGGATTGTGTGCATCAAAATGGCGTAACGTTCTTTTGAACGGTAAGCCTCCTGGTAAGCCAAATGGGCAGGGGCAAGCCTCGTACATTCAAAATCTTTCCGTGCGAATAAAGACACACTAAAGGCATTGGTGATGCTATCAATAATTTGTCCCCCAAGGATGGATTCTTTTTCTGCTTGATGCTGTGAAAGAGTTGTAAATTTTTTAGACATTCTTAAACTAAGGCCAAAGAAAAAAAGACTCCACAACAATAAAATGATACAAAATACGTGATTGACTTGGTATGAAAAAACAAATGCCATACTTAAAAGGGACGCCGCCCTTAAAAGATGTAAACAGCTACTGGATAAAATCTTTTCAATACCGTCGATCAGATGAAACATTTGTTTGGAAATGGTCCCAGATAGACGCTCAGAAAAAAATTGGTGGGACTGATTCAATAAATGGGCCATCAGTGATGTGTCAACATTATACATGATGATGGGAATAAAGTGACGGCGGATTAATGCCAAACTCCTCCAAGTCACATTATCAAAAATCAAAAAATTAATAACAATCAAACATCCTGACGGGATGAGTGGTGTGATATCTCCGTTTGAATGTGTTAAGGTATTGACCAATTGTTTGATGAGAAAGCTATTAAACGGTCCCCAAAAGCCTGCAGAAATGGCAAGGATTGTATATAAAAAAATGATCTTCTTATGATCTTTGACAAAATGCCATATGAACGGAACAAGTTTTTGGGGCAAGTCATGATAACTCATGGGAAACCAGCTAAGGGGGGGCTTCATTTATTATGACAGATCTTGCTATGACGTCTAATGACGCCTTTTTTTTCTAAATAAAAATAAACCAGTGATACCTAAAAAAATCAAAGAATCGGCAATATTAAAAGCAGGATAATGAATATCTTTGTAATAAAAATCTAAAAAATCTACAACGGCTCCTAAATGACATCGATCAATTAAATTACCAATGGCACCCGATAAAATTAATGTGTAACATAATTTATCACGTCGATCTTGTTCTTTTAAAAACAAACGTAGCACCCATAATGTAATAACACTAATATACGATTAATTTCTGCTTCGCTAATGGGAGTTGGAAAATTTTTATTACCCAGCAAAGATGTCACACGGGGTGAGTTTTTAATTAAGTTCCATGTTTCATCTGTTAAAAACATCTTGGCTAAAACGTATCCAGGCAAATAATTTTTTTGTGTGGTCACTTTTTTATTGCCTTTTTGAGTACTTTCATGATGTTATGTCATTTTTTTTAAAATACGCATTACTAAACCATCAGGCAAAACGCGCAAGAGATGGCTAATGATAAAATAGAAAAGAGATGGGTATCCTCGTGATTTTTTGAGTTCAGAGAATTTACACATGTATTTTGCCATTTTTTCCGGCGACCACGTGAATGGCCAGCGCCCGGTTAAACCATCAGTGGCAACAGGCCCTGTATAAATAGAAGAAAATCTCAAGTTTCTTCCAAAATACGTCAGAGATAAACTCTCAAACGCTTTTGAAATCGCTGCTTTTGATGCGCAGTACGCACTTCCCGTTGGGGCTGCAAAAATGGCATTCACTGAACTTGTCACAATAAAGTGAGCACCGCCATTATTTAAGCATGGTTTTTCAAAGCATTCAACAAAGGTTAAAACGCCAAAATAATTAACTGCCATGATCTCTTCATGCATTTTAAGAACAAAACTTTCAGGATTTTCAATGACTTTTCCACCAGCGATACCGGCATTTAAAAAGAAAAGAGTGGGGCAAAGACCTTGACCCACAATATTTTGGCAAACCCTTTGTATATCAGACGTGTCTGCTACATCGCATGCCATGGGGATGAACGGTGATCCTAATTCATTTTTGATGGCACTCAATTTTTCTGATCTACGCGCAAGGCCAATCACGGTCCAATTTTTGGATATCAATTCCCGTGTTAAGGCTTCCCCGATTCCAGAAGATGCCCCTGTCACAAGGGCGATTTTATGTGTCATGATTTTCCTCCCTATGACATACGGTTATTTGAAGAAGAATAACATAAATATTCATCATCTTTTGAAATTTTTGTATAATCCATATATTGCCTCACTAGTTAGATTGATGATCATTTTTCATCAGATTTTAAAGATTTACTGGCTTCGCATAGTTTGTCAAAATCGGATTGATAAGTTTGGTCTTGAATGTCACGAAATTTATCATACTCTTCTTCTGCAAGAGCTACAGCTACTTCATGAGATACCTTACCCAGACTGACCAGTACTTCTTGTTCGTTATATTTCAAAAAAACATCTAATTTCTCTGCCCAATCTTTCATGAGCATAACTTTGCCTCTTGCTGCTTGGAATTCAGCATAATCAATATACATATTAACAATCCTGTTAAGCTGGGATATTTCCTCTTTGCTTAAATAATTTTTAGCAATTTTAACGTCTGATAGGAAAATTTTTCCATCTGGTGTTTTACGCCAAGTTAGTCAAGCCCATATTAGGCTTAGAAGCAGAGGCATGATCTGCAATAATTTCTGCTGCTGTATTGCCTGTTATAGCAAAGTGCAGTTTATTTTGTACTGTAGCAAAAAACTTTTGCGTATCATTTGAGTTACTTGAGTAATCCACAGAGGTTGCATAAATATCTGTTATTTTTTGATAAGCCATACGTTCACTAGCTCTAATCTCCCGAATTTCTTCTAAGAGCTCATCGAAGAACCTGGTATCAAATTTTGAACCTTTTTTAAATCGCTCAGAATCGATAGCAAAACCTTTGAATATATAGTTTTTTAGCTTATCTGTAGCCCAGGTACGAAAAGCAATACCACGCTCTGAATTGACCCTATAACCGACAGCAATAACCATCTCTAGATTATAGAACAATACCATGCGCTTTACAGAACGATTTCCCTCCTGTTGAACGATCGAGGATTCCTCGG
>JALRGP010000092.1 GCA_023259685.1 Alphaproteobacteria bacterium
ATAGAACAACAGGAAGAGCATCATAAAAAAGATGACTTTAAAATTTCAGAGTTTTAAAGCGTTTACCAAACTATCGGATTTAGCCGATAGTAGTTGATTACTTTGTCATGTCTTAATCTAATTAACTCAATGACAGGTAAGTCACTATAGTCAACCACACTAAGGTGGGTCGAACTTTTCAGTTTCACTCAAGGCCAAAGTCATGGCCTCATAAATATTTTTCATGCTCTGAGGGCAACGTTTAATTTTCTTTTGATGATAATGTTTTATAGGCTTGAAGTGCGGCAGCTCTAGACTTGGATAAATCAACAATAGGACGCGGATAAATAGCAGGGCCAATATAACCATAGGGGTCCATTAAAAAATTCAATGAAGCATTTTGTAGTTCTGGGACGAATTTCTTAATATACATACCGTGAGGATCGAATTTGTCACTTTGAAGAAGAGGATTAAAAATTCGAAAATAAGGAGCCGCGTCTGCGCCGCTGCCCGCAATCCATTGCCAACCTGCATTATTATTGGCCGCGTCTGCGTCCAATAAACAATCATCAAAAAAATCTCGCCCATGCATCCAATGAATCCCTAAGTTTTTTACCAAAAATGATCCCACAATCATACGCAGGCGATTATGCATATAACCCGTTTCCCACAGTTCTCTCATTCCTGCATCAACAATGGGAACGCCGGTTTTTCCTTTGGTCCATGCGATATATAATTCTTCGTTAAAACTCCACGGAAAATGATCGAAAGAACGGTTGAAGTTCATATTTGGTAAATCCGGGTAGTGGTACAGTAAATAAATGGAAAATTCTCTCCACCCTAGTTCCGATTTAAAATGATTAACGTCTGCAAGGGGAGCATCACTATTTTGAAGAGAACTCCAAACAATCCGTGGTGATATGTTTCCAAATCTTAAATAGGGCGATAATTTGGATACATGGGGCAGGGCAGGGACGTTCCGTCCATCCTTATAACCATTCAGGCCGTGTTTTAAAAAGGTATGCCATTGTTCGTGGGCGCCTTGTTCTCCTGGAATCCAATAGTTATGTAATTTTTGATGCCATGGATGGCTGGGCAATACATCAATGTTTTGTGAAGACAGATCTGTTGAAAATAGTTTGGTTGACGGTTTTGTATTTAAAAAAGGAGAGGGGAGGGGAGGCTCAAAATCTTTGCCCAAGTATGATGATTTATAAAATGGGGTAAAAACACGGTAATAAGATCCGTCTGATTTTAAAATACGATCAGGTTCAATTAACACCGTTCCTGGATAGGTTTCATAAGTGATATTCTGATTTTTCAAAAATGCCATAACCTGGTCATCAATTTGATGACCTTGGGGTGTATAACGTCTGTTCCACACAACTTTTTGAACATCAAAACGTGTTGTTAAATCTGTCATGATTGTTACAGGATCACCTTGATAGGTATGTAAATATCCTTCAATTGCATCGTTTAAAACTGCCAGTGATTGATGTAACCACCAACGGGCAGCTTCTCCCATACCACCTTCGTAAATATAGATGGGCAAAATTTGATAACCATTTTTCTGTGCATGAAAAAAGCCGTGGTAAAGAGCAGGGTGGTCTTGCAACCTTAAATCATCACGAAACCATACGATTACAACTTTAGTCACGGATAACTCCTTTTTTAAAGTGATAGACAAAGCCAAGACCAAGGGTTGTGGCTTTGAGTGTTCCCCTAAAGCTCATGATACGACCGATGGAAGCACTTAAACTTGTATGAGACGACAAATGGTACAGAGCACCTGCCTCATATTGATGCAAAAGTCCACCTTTAACGTTCAAGCCACCACCGCCAGCAACACCCAATAATCCTTGTGCAAAAATGGATGCTTTTTGATGGACATGGTGACGAACCCCCATGCCAATCATACCGGTTGCAAGGCCTGCTGTAAATTGACCTCGGTATGCAAATGCACCCTGATATGTCAGATACAGTTGTTTGTAAAATTGGTGATCCAGGTGAATATCCAATAATTGGATACTACCGTTGCGTTGATCCGTTCTTTGGGGTGCCATCAATGTTTTATTTTGAATAGTTAAGGCAAATGATTGGACATGATCAAAATTTGGATGGTCTGTTCCTCCAAAAGAAATACGACGATGATATCCAAGAGTTGCAACTGGTGCTTTAAATTGTCCACCTAAGGATTTTAAGTATCCGATTAAGGCACGAATTGAATTGTTTTTACTTAATTCACAGGATAATCCGATATCACCTTCAACCATGAGCCCACCACCTGTATCGACGTCACCGCCTCCAGCTCCACCGATTAATATTGTTGCAACTGCGCTTAGTTTGTTTGATAAGGGATATTGATAACCTATTCCAGGCATGACGGACATGTAGCCGTTAGCATCACCAACACCAATAGCAGTTGTCCTGATAAGGGTAAAAAGATTGGAATTGATAAAATATCCCCCTTCAAATCCTAATAAATAGGCATATTTTTTTGACGTGTTATGGTTTAATAAGGCATAATTTTTTTTCATATATATTTGACACAATGGCATAACGTATATATGAGATCCTTGAATATGTGTAGGTTTTGGTGTTGGATGATCCTCACATACGGTTTCAAAATTAGTTGGGCGTGACAAGCGAATAGAATATTGAGAGCTTCTAGAATCACCTCCTGGAAAATTGACATAAGAATAACTAGCCATTACTTTAAAATTTTTGAAATCATAGCCAAAACCGGCATGGGGTGTGAACATAAATCCACCACCTCCATCTTTTGAACGACATCCTCCGCCACCAATCGACATACCCATATCGTAAAATAACCCTTGAACAATAGGAATTCTGATTCCTCCATTCAAATTAAGTGAAAAAAATCCTCCTTTATCACCACGTACAGCCCCATAGGTTCCAATTCCTATATAAAATGGCTTATAAATTAAATGATAAAAAAGTCCGACCAATCCGATTTTCATAGGGGATGATTGCATGGATATAGGAAGATATTCAACCATCCATTCTGATTCTTGGCAGTGATGATTGAAAGAACTATCTTTTGGAAATGACCAAGTACAACAACAAAGTAGTAGAACTTTTTTCAATATATTAATTAAATGTAAAATTTTATTTAGTATAGCAAAATCATTGCCAAAGGTTGATTTTCAAAATGATCAAATTCAGATCACAATGTGTTTATTGCAACGTGATTTTTTTCAAATATCTAAAGTTTTTCTGATTATTTCATTAACCAGGCGAATGTCAAAAACCGATTTGGCAAGATTTCGGCCGTGATTTCCCATGGTTTGAAGGTCTTCATGAGATTTTTGGATCATAGCTTCCATCGTTTTTGTTAAGCTTTGCACGTCACGTGGTGGAATGAGATAGCCATTGACACCGTCTTTGACTAAATTTCTACACCCCGGAACATCCGTTAGGATAACCGGGCGCCCAACGGCAAGTGCCTCCATACCGGCCACCGTTGTCCCCTCCCGATAGCTTGGCAATACAAAGACGGTGCAATCTTTTAAAAAGGGAAGGGATGAAGGGTGCTCTCCTAGATATTCAATCCCAGCGTCATTACACATGGAGATCAGATCATGCAAAGGTAAGGCAGATGGGTTG
>JALRGP010000093.1 GCA_023259685.1 Alphaproteobacteria bacterium
AATCAAAACTGATGAGGGGTTTATGGTCGCTCATGGAATGATGGGATACAAGGCTTTTCTATTATTATGACAGAAAAGGCCTCGAGATTGTGATAGGTAGATAAAGAATAAGGGGGAGTATTGAAACTCCCCCCTGTCATTATGATGCTAACAATGATTGAATATCATCATGGGTAAAGAGCGGTCCTTGTTGTGCATTGTCATCCAAGATTGCCTTTGCCAGAGCTCCTTTCTTCGCCTGCAGTTCCAATATTTTCTCTTCTATAGTTCCTTCACTAATCATTTTATACACAAACACCGGATTTTGTTGGCCAATACGGTGAGCTCGGTCTGTGGCCTGTTGTTCAACGGCTGGATTCCACCAAGGATCGTAATGGATCACCGTATCTGCCGCCGTTAAGTTTAAACCAGTTCCACCAGCTTTTAAGCTAATTAAAAACAATGGAACCTTACCCGATTGAAAATCTTCAACCGGTTGTTTTCGATTTTTCGTTTGCCCCGTCAGTTTCACAAAAGGAATATTGAGTGCAACACAGCGTTCCTCAATCAAAGCCAACATACTGCTAAACTGTGAAAACAGTAAAATACGGCGCCCCTCTTCGATCATCTCTTGTAAAATATCCATCAATTGATCTAGCTTTGCTGACTCTGTCACATTTTTGGCGGCATCTGTTTTCAGCAACCGAGGATCGCAACAAATTTGCCTAAGCTTTAACAAGGCATCCAATATAATGATTTGAGATCTTTCAAATCCTTGTTTTTTTATTTCTTCTTGAACTTTTTTATGCAAGCTAGAGCGGATGGTTTCATATAAATCACGTTGTTCTTTATCCATTTTTGATTTAAGGATAATTTCTGTTTTAGGCGGCAAATCTTTAACAACTTCTTGTTTTGTACGACGCAATACGAATGGTTTGATCTTTTTCAAAAGTAATTGTCGTTTAAAGGCGTTTTGCTCTTTTTCAATAGGGAAACGATAATTTTTCTTAAATTGCGTATCATTACCCAAAAATCCTGGCATTAAGAAATGGAATAATGACCACAGTTCCCCCAAATGATTTTCAAGAGGCGTACCGCTTAAACAAAAACGATAATCGGATTTAAGCTTTTGGACAATCAGTGTGGTTTGTGCTTTAGCATTTTTAATGGTTTGGGCCTCATCCAAAATAATGGTGTGGAAATGATGTTTGCTAATGACCTCATGATCACGGTACAACAATGGGTAGGTTGTTAAAACAATATTGACTTGTTGAATTTGATCAAATAAATCTGAACGTTGCTGACCATGCAAAATTAAATACTTTAAATGCGGTGTGAATTTTTCAATTTCTTGTGCCCAATTAATCATTAAACTGGTCGGAGCGATGATCAAAATTGGCTTGGTCAGTGTTTGATTTTCATAATGGTGAGTAATATACGACAAAGTTTGAACTGTTTTTCCAAGTCCCATATCATCAGCCAAAACACCAGCTAACTCATTTTGCGCTAAAAATACCAACCACTCAAATCCTTGTTGCTGATAAGGGCGTAATTCTGCCTTTAACAATGATGGCTTAGGCGTAGAGGGAATGGATGAAATTTGGGCCAAATTTTTCAAGAAATCCATAAATTTTGTTGGCCCCACCCAACGCATACGCGCACTGGCTTCGGCGTCTTCTAATAACGATAAATACATCAATTCATTCTTAGTCAGCTCAATTTGACCTTGAGCATTCATTGGTTTATGGTATAAATCTTGTAAAAAAACCAAAAATTGATGGGCACGTTTGAGAGGTAACAAAACAGATTTATTCTGATCCAATTTTATCAACATAGGAGTTTCCACGCCTTTGTCAATTTTTGTTTGGATATCAGATAAAATATTATGGGATGTTTTTAAAACTTGAACTAAAACCGGCACAAGATTTACTTTTTCCCCGTTAATAGACACCCCTATTTCCGCAGAAAGCCAATCAACACCTGTTGTTTCTTGGAATTCCATATAGTCACCAGCTTCATCGGCCAAAAACCAATTGCTTTCTAAAAATTCACCCGTGTCAATTTGCCAGCCTTTTTTTTCAAGATTTTCACGTTTTTCATACAAAGTTTGTATCCACAAAGACTTTTGATCTGCTTCTTTCATTGGTAATGACTCAATATTATCGGGCAAATACACAAAGTATGTATTCCACCCCATTCTTGCGTTAAATTTTCTCATGTTAATGAATTGCAAAAATTTCTTTTCAAAATCTTTATTTCTATGTTCTTCAACAAGAATCTTTTTTTGAATATAGATGAATTGGCTACGAGATTCTTCTTGAGGATCAATCGTTACGTTGCCGTAGCGAAACATTGGAACCATGACCAAAAAATCACCAGAATGAAGACCTTCGGCAGCATGGATGGACACCCTTCTTTTAACCATTTTTAAAATCGGAATGGGAGTTGTCTGTTTTTTGACGACTTTTTGATCATAAGTTGGAACCATCGGCAAGCCAGATTTTTCAAATAGTTTGCCTAATTTTTTAGAAACGGCATTGATATGTTCGATGGGTAATTGCGGCCCCGTCAAACATTCGTAAATAATTTTTTCATATTGTTCATCAATTTTTAAAAGGCCAATTTTTTTTTGCTCAGTATCGATGCACAATAAAGGTAAAGAAGGAATAATTTTCATTGAGGAATTCTTGCAACTCAGTCCGTAAACCCCTTTTTTTTGCAATACCCATTCAAATGAACATTTTATAGGGCCAGACACTGTTAATTTGTTATCGGGGTCAGGATTATTCCAATACATATAATCATAATCCATGATATCTTGAATAACTTTTCCAGCGACAGTCCCTTTGCCTTGTGAAAAAACAAGATTCATAAAGTTGGACTTATGTCTCTCTGGGTCTTTACTACGGCCTGTGATTTGCTCAATATTTCTGATTTCACGATAGGCGCCGAATGACCCATTTTTCAAAACATTGATTTCATATAAACCGATGTCAACATTTCCTGTTTCTGCTTCATGAAAAAGATAAATAATTTTTTTCTTTTCAATTTCTTCGGGGGATGCCAATCGATCAGCCCAATCTAATAAATAAAATGGCATCTTTTCAGTGCTTTCAACAGTGGATATAGGCTTAATTTGGATGAGATTTTCTTTTGATAATGTTTGCAAAGCTTTAAAAGCAACAGCAACCACATGCTTACAATTATTAGCCACGGGACAAGTGCAATGCCCAACAATAGCTTGTTCATTATATTTCAAATCAACCTCATAAAGCTCTTCTCCTTGAACTTTTGCAAAAATATTTTTAGTAGATGGAATATGATCAAACTCAACCACCTTACCCAAGTCGAAGTAAAGCTTGCCACTTTTAACATAAGCATCTTTAAAATTACTTTTAATCAACTTTAGGTTAAACATTTTTAATTATTCTTTTTCATGAAATCATTATTTATGATAGCATGAGTTTCATGAAATAGAGTGCGTGTATACAAAAATGGGTGCGATTAAAAGTGGAGTGGAATAATTTTTTTTAGTTATATTATTTTTTTAAAT
>JALRGP010000094.1 GCA_023259685.1 Alphaproteobacteria bacterium
GGGCAACTTATTTTAGATTTACCCAAAGCACGAGAAGTTTATACTCTTTTAACGCACGGACTCATTGAAGACCTGTCCATTGGATATGTCATGAAGCAATGCAGTATAGACCAAAAAACAAAAGAACGTACCATTCATGAAGCGGAGCTGGTTGAAATTTCTTTGGTGACATTTGGCGCGAATCCCGAGGCTAAAATTTTAACCGTAAAGGATAAAACACCCAAATTCCCAAATATTTTAGAACGTTTGGAAAAAATTATTCAAAAATTAACTATTTATTAACTTTTTATTGCAAGGATACCTCTATGAATACAACAGACATCGAACACAAAACATTGGCTACCCAATTGGATCACATTGAAAAAGCCCTGCATCACTTGGAATCAAAGACATTGGATCGTCCGATGTTTTCAACCAAAAACCGTCATGACATGGGATTTAGCAATTTTATCCAAGGAAAAGATTTGGAATTGAAAGCCTTAACGTCTTCTCATCAAAGAGAATTTTTGGTCCCAAGTGAAGTACAATACCGTTTGAATGAGGAAATTAAAAAAGTCTCATCCTTTCGTCATCTGTGCCAAATCACATCGGTACGCAGTGACCATTTGGACATTGTTTTAGATGATCAGATGGCTCAGGTTGGATGGGTCAATGAAACAGATCCTCGCCTTGAGACAAACGTATCATCCTTTCAAAAGAAAACGATTTCTTTACACAACATGTACGCCAAACCAAAAGTCTCCCAACAATTGTTGGATGACAGCGACATTGATATTGAACAATGGTTATTGGAAAAAATTGCCCATCATATGGGGATTTTGGAAAACAAAGCCTTTTTAAAAGGTGATGGTATTCATCAACCAAAAGGGATATTGTCTTATGTTGATAAAGGCATTGATGTGTATACATCCAAAGTCATGGATCCAGATACATTAATCACCATGACATCGGATATGGACAATTCTTTTTTACATGGGTGTTCTTGGGTTATATCCAGAAGTGCCCTTGGAGCCATACGCCGATTAAAAGATCCGTCCAGTGGTCATTATTTATTTCAACCGTCTTTGGCATTGGGTGCACCTTCCAGTTTGCTTGGCTACCCTGTGGTGGTGTTGGACATCATGCCAGATATGGTGAATGACAACAAAGAACCCTGTGTGTTATTTGGAAACTTTAAGGAAGCGTACACGATTGTTGAAAAAGATACGATGCCAATGTTACGCGATCCATTCTCATCCAAACCATTTGTAGAATTTTATATCACAAAGCGGGTGGGCGGAGATCTGATTCAAGGACGCGCAGTTAAAGCTATGACCGTATTAGGAGAGCGAGGATAATGAGGCTGGTTAAAAAAGCAGGCATACCGGTTTTAAATGTTCACGAGGTCAAACATTCTCTTCGTATTGATCATTCTTTTGATGACGCGGTTATTGAAGGTGCAATTGCGGCTGCAACCACGATGGTTGAATCCTACATCAATCGTTCATTACTCACCAAGGTGTATGAATGTACATGGGAATGCCGTCACGAAGACGTTGAACGTATTCCTTTGTCCTATCCACCTATTATAGCAATTGAAAAAATCGTGGAAGTTTTTCATGAATTTGATCAACAACAATGTCGGCGTTTCCGTTTTATTCAAGGGGAATCGCCCATGGTTGAGGTTTATTCAAAAGCCCCTCGGATTCAATTAACTTACAAGGCCGGTTATGGAGATTACCCCAGTGACATCAATGACACTTTAAAACGTGCGGTCTTAATTGCATCCATGGAATTGTATGACAAACCTGATACATTTTCCATTGAACAACATTTAACTTTGTCGTCATTGTTATCGCCCTATAAAGTCATGAGGCTCATGTAATGCATTTTAATTGCCCCATGATTCCTTATATTCAAAGATCAGATCTCCATGAAGGAGAAATGAATGTGCGTTTTGAGAAACAAACATTGATTTGGGCACATATTCACCCCAAAGGATCCACATCATTTGATGATGTGGATCCTTCTCAACATCGTTTTGCCAAAAGCATTTACGACATTTTTATTAAAAAAGATCCGCTTAAATACAAAGAACAATATGCAATTAAGAAATTAGACGTAGGGGATCAAACATTATTCATTAGTCGCCCTTGGCAGGAGGTTAAAAAGGGCATTTTATACACCCAAGCCGTGGATATTATGAATTAACCATGGCTTACATATTATAATGGAGAACCCGATGAGCATTGATTACGGTGTTTTGAAAAGTTTGCGTCAAGAATTAAAAGATTCATTTGTGCACAATGACATGGCTCATGACGTGTATTTGAATTATCCTGCTCAAAAAGATGATGTTATGGTTTTACTTGAGATTGAGGAAATTTTAACTCACAACAGAAAATTACCAGGCCTTCCCAAAGGGCGTGTTCGAATTAAAGCATCATCGGTAGCTCCCAAGGACAAGCAAAAAGAATCACTCAATATGGCATCTTATATTAAACAAATTATTGACGGTGGGACGTTAGATTTGGATGGGTGCCAAGGAATTGTCCGACATACAAATTCCATTATTGATTTCCCGTCTCAAAATAAACCATCCATGGTTCAACAATTTTTTGATGTATTGGTGCGGTGAGACATAGTCAGTGACACCACTGACAGAGCCATGACCCCATGACTCTGTCAAAATTTTGTTATCATTAGATTTCTGCAAAAACACCATAGTCAAAACCATTAAGGTTCACGGTTTCTGTTTTTTATCATTTAGCCTTTTTTCACAATTGCCGCGCAAGCGGCAATCTATTGATTAGAAAAATTGCGGAAGGGAGGGATAAGCCTCCCTCCCTTTTCCTAAAGAAAAATGGCCTTAAGCCATTCCTTTACCTGGGGTTGGATTTTCATCAATCGATTTTGTTTTGGTATCATAATGCCCAAAACCTACGAAATGCAAATTGTTGTCGTGCTTTTCAAAGTAATAACGATAAGGGTGTGTCTTAGCACGGATATCAATCATATTGGAACCATGAGTGTGTTGTTTTATTGCGGTTCGCCCCAAATCTCCCAAGTCAATATATCCGTTTAAAGCGGGATATTGTTCTTTTAAAGCATTAACAACGGCCTCAAAGTGTTTCTGATTCCAATGTGGATGTGTATCTGGAAGATTAGGATAAACAACATCAATATCAATTTTTTTAACAGGAGATGTCTTATCTTCAGATCTTTTAGATTCTTCAGAAGATTGAATTGGTTTTCTTAAGTTCATTTCAATATAAATATCGCACTACCCCGCACTTTTTAAAAAGCATTTTGAGGAATAAAAATATTTAATTTCATTTAATAAAAAGCAATTAAATTTTTCAAAAATGAGTTTATCATCCTTAATGAGTTGATCATCCTTTGTTAATA
>JALRGP010000095.1 GCA_023259685.1 Alphaproteobacteria bacterium
TAATTAAGAAAATTTCTAACAAAAATATTTTATTTTTTGGTTGTTTTTTCTTGTGTTTATTATTTTTTTGCAAAAATGGTAAAAATTAATATTTTTTTAATGTTTTTATGATACCCGTGAGAATCACAAAGTGAATCAAACGCTGAAACACATTACCCCAAGTAGGGAGGGTGGGGGTTGGGGATGGGTGAATATCATAAAAAAGTTAACAAATAGTTAATAAAGTATGAATAAATAGTTAATTTTCTAAAAAAAAATTGATTTCTAATTTAAAAAATAATATATTTAAAAAATGCCCCCCACTTTTAATGACACCCGCAGGACATTTGACATGTGCTCAACACGTATTTTCTGAAAACAGTTATGTTTTTTGATGCATAAGCATGTTGAGTACGCTCTTTGTCTTCATTAGAGTTCTTTCAAAAAATGCGTTTCGAAAAAGCTCTGTTAAGTTTTCTTTGTTAAAACTTCACCGTGTATGTCTATTATTATCACTTGCTCTTCCTCATTCCTGCGAAGGCGCGAACCCAGTCAATGGATCCCATGGGAAGATGTCGACTGGATATCTTTAATAAAATCACTTTTTAAGATTGTAAGGCTTCATCTATTTTGGTCATCATTTTATCAATACCGTATAGCGCAATAAACGTCCCCATACGAGGCCCCTCTTCTTGACCCAGTAAAATTTTGTACAAAGACAAAAACCATGCCTTTAAATCTCCCTCAAAAATAGATTTTCCAATTTCATAAACAAGACCTTGAATATCTTGATTATCGAGTTCATTTTTATTTTTCAAAGATAAAAGACCATCTTTTAATTGTATGAGCCCAAGCTTTTCTTGTTCATTCGGTTTTTTATAAACCTGTTTTGGTTTGATAAAATCACGATAATAATTAATGGCAAAATGCACTAAACGGGACCAAAATTCCGGTCTTTGATCAAAGGATTCATATTTTTCAATAAATCCCCACAAAATCTCCGGATCTTCTGCGTGACACACACTGGCTAAATTTAACAATAATGAAAAAGATAAATTTAATGTTGGTTTTGGTGGTTGTCCTTTGTGTATATGAAAAACAGGATTATCTCTTCGCTCATCATCCGTTTGTGTTTGATATTTTTTTAAAAATTCTAAATATTCATCAACGGCCTTTGGAATAATATCAAAATATAAACGTTTTGAACGCTTTGGAGATAAAAATAAGTAATAGGCCAAGCTCTCTTGCGGAGCGTAGGTGAGCCATTCTTCCATTGATAATCCGTTGCCCTTGGACTTTGATATTTTTTTTCCTTCTTCATCCAAGAATAATTCATACCCCATATTTAAAGGGGGCTCTACCCCAAGGACACGACAAATTTGTGATGATATTTTAACGGAATCAATTAAATCCTTTCCTGACATTTCAAAATCAACTTCAAATGCCGCCCAACGCATTGCCCAATCAACCTTCCATTGAACTTTGCAGTAGCCACCGGTAATCGGAATTTCCATGAATTTGTCATCATTGGGATCTTTGTAGACGATTGTATAGGCATCATGTTTTAGTTCCAATACTGGAACTTGCAAAACATGTCCGGTTTTGGGACATACAGGTAAAAATGGGCTGTAGGTTAACTGACGTTCTTCACGTAAAGACTTCAACATAATCGCCATGATTTCATCATAATGATGAAAAATTTTTTTCAGCGTCCCATCAAAGCGCCCGGATGAATACCAATCGGTTGCACTTTGAAATTCAAATTGAAATCCAAAGGAATTTAAAAATTGAATGAGCTGATGGTTGTTATGTTCTCCCATGCTGCCGTGGCATCCAAATGGATCAGGGATTGAGGTTAAACGTTGATATAAGTGCCTGCGAAGCATATCTTGATTCGGAAGATTATCTGGGACCTTACGAAGGCCGTCCATATCATCAGAAAAACAATATAATCTTGTTTGAATGTCAGGGTTTATCATTTCAAAAGCGTACTTAACCATGGATGTACGAAGAACTTCTCCAAAGGTCCCAATATGGGGTAAACCTGATGGACCGTACCCTGTTTCAAATAAAACAAAATCCTTTGTGGATGAACGATTTTTTAACCGCTCAGTTAATAATTGCGCTTGTTCAAAGGGCCACGACGATGGACAAGGATATGCCATTATTCATGATCCTTTTCATCATCTTCCAAAATTAAATCCGCATCCAAATTTGAATCCAACTCACTTTCTGGTAGAAACAAATCATCTTCTGTCACAACTGCAACAGGAATATCTTTGATCGCGGATTTTGAAGAAGATCTTCTTCCCTTGGAAGAATATGACGTATACTCAAAAACAGATCCACATTTATAGCATGTTGGTGTTGTTTTTCTTAAGTCATAAAAGCGCGTTCCGCAAGATTGACATGTTCTTTTTGTTCCCCAAGAAAGCTCTGCCATAATATTTTTTCTATTTAAATCTTGAATTATGTTAAATAAATATGATGGATCGTGTCAATTATGTGTATACGTTCGCCCTGGGGCTAGATCTACAAAAATTTTCTAAAAATGCCTATTATGTTAGGACAAATTTATTCTGCGGCTTTTAAAAAGATATGTCTACTTATAATGTTAAATAAAAACTAATAATTTAATGATAAACATAAATTAATAAAATAAAACATCTGCAACTATGAAAACAAAATTTTTGTTATGCGCTATGTGTGGCGTTATACTTTTGGCTCATGGAACTGACAAAGAGCCCCAACACCCCCTTTCACAACCTGGAAAAGTTCAGGAAGAAGAAAAAAAATAAAAGATGACATGGATTATTTAAAAGATGGCATGGATTATTTTTTGGATAAAATGGACTTCAATCGTAGTTTGAAAAATCACTTTCTCAACAAAAAATCTATACAATCTGCAATAGAACAATCTACACAATCTCCAAAAGACAGTTATCTTAAATTCTTTTTAGGATCTGACTATACGCACGATGATGAATTTGCTACTTATCGCTTATTTGAACGGTCAGTGGTTGGAAATGAATCTATAAAGCATATCTTTGGAGAAACTGGACTTTCGTCGGATTTTCCAAGAAATTTTTTTGAATTTTTCAAAAAAGATGCAAAAATTCCACTCAAGGATCAATTTTTTAAATAGACCTGCTGCGGAAGTTGTCAGTATTTAAGATTTTATGCAAAAGTACATAAATATCTTTGTTCAAAAAGTTAGCAATGTCGATTGAATACTCGAAAATAAAAGCACATCCACAAACATTTATTC
>JALRGP010000096.1 GCA_023259685.1 Alphaproteobacteria bacterium
ACTTTTTTCACGATATCTGGTATATCATCAAGGTCAACAGTGTGATTAGACACATAACCACCAACAATATGACCAACAACGGGCAAAATATCTTTCGAATTTTGATCAGCCACGTGAAACTCTCCTAATAAATTTTAATTCATGTTTATATAAAAGCTTTTTTACAAATATATGTCAAGTTAAAAGCTATTTCATTACAGAAGGAATACTTGCCTTTTTCGCTAAAAGATTTTTTTGCCTTGATATTTAGGAAATTTTCTAATTTTTTAACAAAACATAACGATCATTGCGATACATAACCTGTAAATGTTGTAGATCTGGATGGTCCTTATAAATTTCCGTTTCACAAATAACCCATAGCAACTCTTTTGTCATCAACTCATTCAATCGTAATTGATCAAACATCCATTCGCGCGTATGCGGTTCTTGATCAATTCCAAATTCCAATTCTCCCTTGGATTCACACACGCTCACAATTTGGTTCAAATAAACAGGGGCATCTTGAAAATAACCTTTAAAACATACAACCCGGCGATGTTCTTTGTATGCACTGGATTGAATGATATCTGCAATTGGTTTAATGGATGGTTTTTGTAAGTCTTTAGCATAAAGACAAATAATACCCAAAAATGTCAGACTAATACAGGAATACCAAATCATTTTATGTCGGATAACAAACCATAAAACAATCAATGTAGCACTGGATATCGTCAGTGTTTTTAACAAAGATGGAAAAATTGGATATTTTGCAATCTTTTGCACAATATAAATGTTGTCAAGAATATGGAAATTTAATAATAATCCAATGCATAAAATTGCACTCATAAATATAAGTACAGCCATAGGTTTATTCTTTTCTTTAAAAAATAATGCAATTAAACCGGCCATGGGTATCATACAAGGCAAAACATAAGGAATCAACTTTGAATGAGACATGGAAAAAAATATGAATGGTACAATTGCCCAGATCCATAAAAATTTTTCGAGAGATGTTTTTGGTTTTTGAAAAATATCGAAAATCCATGGTAAAAAACCAAAAATGACAATGGGTATAAAAAACCACCACGGCTGTGTGCGCCCATGATAAGACGTTGTATAACGCACCCAATGCTCGACAACAAAGTATTTATGAAAAAACTCTGGATTTTTTTGACAAACCATTAGATGCCAAGGTACAGATATACATAAAAAAACACCGAGTCCTATGATGCAATGATTAATGGAGAGTTGCTTCCAGCGTTTCTCAATAGTGATCCATAAAAAAATAATCATCCCGGGCAGCAAAATCCCCACAATTCCTTTTGTCAAAACCGCGCATGCGGCCCATATGCCTGCTCCTATCATCCATCCACAACTGTTTTTTGTTATGGACAAATACATGCACATCAAACATAAACTGATAAACGTTGACAATGGCATATCAAGGGTAATAAACAATGACATAACCTGGTATAAAATACATGTCGATAATATCCACAAGGCTGATTTTGAAATTTTGGGATCAGGACAGGTTTTTCGCATAAAAAGGAAAAAACTCAATATCCCCAAGAAACCCAATATCATATGCCACAGACGCATCGTAGATTCCTTGGTCGTGTCAAAAATTTTAATCATACCTGCTTGCATCCAATAGAACAGAGGAGGTTTTTCAAAATACTTAATGCCGTTTAAACGGGGAGTTACATAATCTCCTCTACACACCATTTCTCTTGGAATCTCTACGTAACGAGCTTCATCTGGGGTTGATAAAAAACGATCTCCACATAATAAGAAAAAAAGCCAAATTAACACCGATACAACACGCTCCGTTCAACAACACAATACATTCGTTGGGTTAAAGTTTTTATTTATTTTGTCATAATTTTAAAAATAATCATAAAAACACTTAATGCCTGAGCCATATACAGAAGTTTTTCATGGGAGCCTGATAAATTTTATTATCAAGAGCTGATGATGTTTTCACGTGTTTATTTGTTGCGCTCTTGTCGTATTACCCTCAATTTTCAATCCCCCCATAACCAAGTGCGTGATAAAAAAAATGCCACCCTTCATCAGGTTGGCATAAAATTCTTTAATGGACTTTTAATTTGTTTTCTTTATTTTGAGCAACAGCAGTATCAATAACATTTTCTAATTTTTTTCTATTCATGATCTTGTTTTTAAAATTATCTGATTTTATTGCTGAATTTAAGACATCTCTACTATATCCACTTTGGTCCTCTAAAAATTTCTCGCAATATTTCATTAATTGATTAATCCAATTTTTCTGTTTAGGATCCATCATCAAATCTTGTGCTAAAGTTTTTGCAAAAGCTTTCATTGCAATTTGATGAGCAAAATAATCAGATGGAGCTTTAGAAAAATCTAAAAAATATAATTTTTTGTACTTTATAATAAATTCTAAATTACAGGGTGAACGCATCTAAAGTTGTTGTAAAATTGTCACAATTCTTTTAGGATTCATCATGATTTTTTGCATTGTCCGTTTTAAAGATATTGTGCTCTTGTGTTGGTTCAAAATATTGAGTGCCCACTGTCTGATGATCGATAAAATAACAGGTGCATTATCAATTTTAATAGTGCTCGCATCCTCTTTAAACACCACATCAAGCATCCAGTGCAAACGATTTTCTATTCCCCAGTGAGATCTCGCTGCATGAGCAATCGTTTCAGCATCACTCTTTAAAGATGATATATAGTATCTCACATCTTCCCGAGTTCCCTTTTCTGTTTGTCGTTTAGACAATACGCAGGCAATTGACTGAAGACCAGGCCACTGATGGTCTTTTAAAAAATCAACATCGTGCACAACCAAACAACGTCTATGCTCTATTCGGCCGTGTCCTTTATCCCATTCTTCCCATTCATGGGTGATCTGGGCGTCCTTATCTTTAAAAAAGAGTTTGACGTTTTCATGAAGTGTTCCTTGGTTTCCTTTAAGACTGATCACATAATCTCCACCTTGATCTAAAATTTGCTCACAAATCTCCCTTTGAGCTCCCATCGCATCAATGGTAACCACCTGTTCTTTGAGATCTAATTTTTTAAGAAGTTCAGGAATTGCTGTTATTTCATTTGATTTTTCCTCTGTTTTAACTTGGCCTAAACAAAGTTTTAATCCATCACTCCAAGCCGACACAATATGTTTGTTTTTTTGTCCATTTTTTTGACTTCCAGAGCCTCTGATTGTTTTGCCATCAATGGCTGTGGTTTTTATCTTCTCAGC
>JALRGP010000097.1 GCA_023259685.1 Alphaproteobacteria bacterium
GTTAAATCCTTGTGATTTCATATTCCTCAAACAGGTTTCAATCAACCAACGTTTCTTATCAGTCGACAAGATTCTGTTACGTGCTGTTAACGCAAGGATATTAATGTTTGTGTGACCATACTTCCAATTGGTTCTGTCTAATATCAGATGCATTTTTGGAATGCGGTGGAAAGTATTAAAAACCATAGCATCAGCCAATACTTTCTCATCAATCACTTGTTTAGCAAAAAATCTTCGAATATGTTCTCGTTTTGCTTTGAATGAGAGTGTTTGGAGTCCTCTGGCTAAAGCGTGATGCTGGACGTGACCATATTTAACAAGATTCATCACCATGTGAGTCAATGTAGCTTTACGCTCTGGACGCCATTTTAATGGCAAGAGAATTTTATTAACAAAGGATGATAAACTCATTTTTGAAAAATTTAATTGCTTTTTATTAAATGAACTTAAATATTTTTATTCCTCAAAATGCTTTTTAAAAAGTGAGGGGTAGTGTGCAATTTGAATTTTAATTAAGTGGGTTTTTTAAGCTTAAAGCGAATATGGTATGATGATATTTATTTTGTTTTTGTACGTTTATAGCGGATGTTTATTTTTTCAAAGGAAGTATTTAAGTGTTTTCATTTTGTAGGTGTCTCCGGAATTGGTATGAGCGGCCTTGCTAAATTATTAAAAGAATTAGGCTTTAAAGTCCAAGGCAGCGATCTGCAACCATGTGAACAATTGAAAAATATGGGAGTCCCTGTGTATAGCCATCATGAATCACCTTTGGAACATGTAAACGCCGTTGTTGTATCATCCGCCGTAAAATCCAATAATCCGGTTGTTGAAAAAGCACATGCTAAAGGAATTCCGGTTATCCATCGTTCGTTATTATTGCAAGAATTTTTAAGACTTAAAAAAAGTGTTGCCGTTTGCGGAACTCATGGAAAAACAACCACCACATCATTGTTGGGTCATGTTTTAAGCGAATGTTTATTTTCTCCAACTATTATTAATGGAGGAGTGATGGAAAATTACACAACAAATGCGGTTCTTGGACGCGGAGATTGGGTTGTCGTAGAAGCTGACGAATCTGATCAAAGCTTTTTAAATTTAAAACCAATTGTTTCCATTGTGACTAATATTGACGCTGAACATATGGAATCCTATGAATCTTTTGACAACGTAAAGCAATCATTTTTGAAATTTTTAGACACCCCATTTCATGGAGTTGGAATCGGTTGTTTTGATCATGACGTTGTCAAAGACCTATTAAATCAAAAGGAATTTCCAACTATTTCTTATGGGTTAACTGGTGGTGATTTGGAGGCTGATGCTATTCGTTTTACATCAACGGGCATGATATTTAACGTAAAAAACCATATTTTTCCTAAATTGCCAAGTTTTATCGAAGATATGTTTGTTCCTTTAATGGGATTACATAATGTTCAAAACGCCCTTGCTGTCATGGCCTTTTGTATGTGGATTGGTATTGATGATTACCGGATTCAACAAGCTTTTAAAACTTTCAAAGGCGTTAAAAGGCGTTTTAATATCCTAAAGAATTCAAAAAATTTAGTCATTATCGATGATTATGCTCATCATCCTGTTGAAATTCATGCAGTTATTGATGCGGCAAGACGTTTACATCCTGATCGTCGATTGGTCTGTGTATGGGAGCCTCATCGCTATTCAAGATTGTCGTATTTAATGGATGATTTTAAAAGTGCTTTAGGTAAAGCTGATCTGACTTTAGTGACTCCTATTTATAGCGCTGGTGAAAAAAATATACATCATCTTCACCAAGATCATGTTATCCAATTGATTGTGGGCTCTTGCTACATTGATACTGTGTCGCATATTCAATCGCACATTCAAAATGGTGATGTTCTATTATTCATGGGAGCTGGTCATATTACCAAATGGGCCCATGAATTATCCAAAGACATCTAAAGGATTTTCATGAATATCCTTGGCATAGAAAGCAGCTGCGATGACAGCGCTGCATGTTTACTAAGTCATCGAACTATTGTTGAACATGTGATTTATTCCCAAATTCAAGAGCATAAAGAATTTGGTGGTGTTGTTCCACAAATTGCTGCCCGTGCCCACGTCGATCGCTTACCTGCTCTCATTGAAAAATGCCTACATAAAGGAATTCCTGATGTTATTGCTGCCACTGCAGGTCCAGGTCTGATTGCAGGGGTGATGGTTGGATTGAACATGGCAAAAGCCTTGAGTATTGCTCTGAATGTGCCATTTTATGGTATTAACCATTTAGAGGGTCATATTTTGGTTCCAAGACTCACAACTTCAATCCCCTTCCCATATTATGTATTACTCGTATCCGGAGGACATACTCAACTCATGACAGTAAAAGGCATTAGTCATTATGATTTGTTGGCGACAACATTAGATGATTCATGTGGTGAGTGCTTTGACAAAGTCGCCAAGATGCTCGGATTATCTCCCCATGGCAAAGAGATTGAAAAATATGCACAGGAAGGAGATCCTTATGCGTATGATTTGCCAATCCCTTTAAAAGGTCGTGTAGAGATGGCATTTTCTTTTTCTGGGCTAAAAAACGCTGTTCGTACAATAGTCATGGATTCCATGGTTAACGTGAATAATTTTTGTGCATCTTTTCAACGAGTTGCCACAGAACATTTATTGAATCAAACGGAAAAATTGTTTAAAAAAAATAGTATTACAAAAGATTTTGTTTTATGTGGGGGAGTTGCTGCGAACCAGTATATTAAAAACAGTTTTAATCAATTATGCGAAAAATATGAGTTAAATTTCCACACTCCTCCCATACAACTTTGTACAGACAATGCAGCTATGATTGCTTATGCTTGCTTAGAGCGCATTGAACACGGAATTCCTGCCAGCGATTTGGACATCATACCAAAATCACGATGGCCTTTACAAGATGAACACATGAAAAGCTGTGGCAAATTTACAACAAAATAATTGATATAATTTTTTTGTATTAAACCTAATTTTTAGTTACCATTTATTAAAATTAACAATCATATTTATATATGCATAAATTTTTCATACTGATCATTGCTGTTTGTTCGGTCTCTTTTTCAACGGAACAAATGGAACAACAAGAATTACAGAGCCAAAAAAATTTTTCAAACTTACTGTCAAAAATTATTAAAATAACATCCAGTCATTTAACGAAATCATGTGTT
>JALRGP010000098.1 GCA_023259685.1 Alphaproteobacteria bacterium
TAAACTTTTAATTGAATAATACTGAAGTGTTCGCCTAAAGGCGAGGGTGTTAACCCTATCCCACCTAAATACATAAATTATGTTTTCTAGACCATAATAACTGAAAATCACCCATGAATTTTGACAATGAATATAAAGTATGTGAATATAATTAAAAAGGGCCCTTAGCTCAGTCGGTAGAGCATCTGACTTTTAATCAGGGGGTCGAAGGTTCGAATCCTTCAGGGCCCACCAATTTAGAAAAATTAAATAATGTTGTTTTTAAGGCAATCGTGAATATGTACGATGCCTTTTAAATTTTGATTATTATCGACAACAAGCACATTTGTAATTTCATGTTTTTGCATCAGTGATAACGCTTGGACCATTAAGTCATGGTTTTTAACTGTAACGGGGGAGGGTGTCATTATATTCTCCACTGCACAATCTACATATTGGCCGTAACAACGTCGTATATCTCCATCAGTCACAATACCGATCAAACAATTATGATGATTGACAATGGCAATACATCCAAATCCTGACGTACCAATTTTTTGCGCACATTCTTTTAATGAAGCTGATGGGCGTAGAGTAGGGCAGGGGTGCATAAAATCACCTACATAAGATAATTGATTTGCTAAATGTCCTCCTGGATGAAAAATTTTAAAATCTGAGGAGGTGAAATTTTTTCTTTGCAACATGGCAATCGCAAGAGCATCACCCAACACACCTGTCAACGTTGTGGATGTGGTGGGCGCTAATCCCAAAGGACAAGCTTCTTCAATTTTTGGCAAAACCAAGCAAACATCAACATTTTTAGCAAGTGTACTGTCAGGAACAGACGTAATAGCCACACTTGGAATATGAAAACGTTTTTTGTAAGCTAACATAGCAGATAATTCTTTTGTTTCTCCACTATTAGAAATAAACAATAAGCGATTATTTTGTGTAATCATACCCAAATCACCATGATTAGCTTCCGCAGCGTGAACAAAAAATGATGGCTGACCTGTTGATGCAAATGTGGCCGCAATCTTTTTGCCGATATGACCGCTTTTTCCAACCCCAGTAACAATAATATAATGATCACGACATGAGAGTGTTTCGATGGCTTTTTCAAAAGATTCGTTAAGAGAATCATGAAAAATTTCAAGAGCATGGATAGTATGATGAATGAGTTTTCTTGCACTTATTAAAGGTTTCATAATTAATAATTTTAAAGTTTTATTTTATGTTAGTGTAGCGAATTCACAATATAAGGATCAAAAAATCTTTAATTTGACATAATATGGATTATTGATTTTGAAAAAAAATGCTTTTAAAAGGTATGGTATAATTTATTAAGTTTAAATTTTCTTTTTAAGCAATATGAATTGGATCACAAATTTTGTTAAACCTAAAATCCAAGCTTTGATTAAGAGGGATATTCCAGATCATCTTTGGGACAAGTGTCCCTCTTGTGACAGGATGTTATTCCGTAAAGATTTAATAAGTAATCTCAGTGTATGCGAACATTGCAATTATCATTTTAAAATTACTCCCCTTGATAGAGCAAAATTAATTTTTGATTCCTTTGAAAGAATTCAACTAAAAAAGAAACCCATCGTTGATCCATTAAAATTTAAAGACTCAAAAAAATATTCCGATCGTTTAAAAGAATATCGTCAAAAAACGCTTGAAGACGATGCTTTTCAATCATTTCAAGGGGAGATTGGTCAAATTGCTTTAACCATGGGCACAATGAATTTCTCTTTCATGGGAGGATCAATGGGATGCGCCGTTGGTAACGGGTTCGTTGAAAGTGTTGATCATGCTATATCCCATCAAAGTCCTTTTTTAATTGTGACCACTTCAGGAGGAGCCCGAATGCAAGAAGGCTTATTTTCATTGATGCAAATGCCGCGCACGATACTGGCCATTCAAAAATTAAAAAAAGCATCACTTCCTTATATTGTTTTGTTAACAGACCCCACAACCGGCGGAGTCAGCGCATCATTTGCGATGCTTGGAGATATTCATTTAGCAGAACCAAAAAGTTTAATTGGTTTTGCAGGCACCCGTGTAATTGAAGAAACCATCAAACAAAAATTACCAGAAGGATTTCAAAGAGCAGAATATCTACAAGACCATGGCATGGTTGATATGGTTGTTCATCGCTCTGCACTGAAGACCACCATTAAAAATATTTTACTGTGTCTGTCACCAAAAAATGTATGATGTATATGTGAATCTATCAACATTGACGCCACCATGAAAAAAATTTTATCAATTCAATCCCATGTTGTATATGGGTACGTTGGTAACAAAGCTGCGGTTTATCCTTTGCAATACATGGGATTTGATGTGTGTCCCATTTATACCGTGCAATTTTCAAATCATACTGGGTATGGAACGTGGGCGGGGGACGTTTTAAACCATGAATCTATTTTCAACATTGTTCAACAACTGATCCAATTGGGAGTGATGGACGATTGTGTCGCAGTTTTATCTGGTTATATGGGAAATGGTGATATCTGTCAGTCCGTTCAAAAAGCTGTCAAACTTTTAAAGGATACGTATCCTCATATTTCTTATTTGTGTGACCCGGTTATGGGTAACCAACATTGTTTTGTCAAACCGGATGTAGTTGATTTTTTTAAACATCACTTAACGGCCGATATTATCACACCCAACCATTATGAAGCAGAGCTGTTATCTGGAATAAAAATTAAGGATAAACATAGTCTGCGGGAGATTGCACAATTTTTTCACGATCAAAAAAACATCAAAATTGTGGTTATCACAGGGGTAAAATTTGATAACGATTCTCATCTAATGACATTTTGTTCAGATGGGAAAAACGACTATTTTGTGGAAAATTCATTCATTCATTTTGATTACCCCGTGAATGGAACCGGAGATTTATTTTCCAGCCTTTTTTTAGGATTTTATCTAAAAAATTATTCTTTTTCTGATATTTTGAAAAAATCAACCCATTACCTAGAAGCTGTTTTAAAAAATACATACGCATCTTTTCAAAAAGAATTACAAATATTATCAGTTCGTTATGATGATGAGTTTGATCATATTGTCGGGGAATTTTAATGTATTATCTCCCACACTACCCCTCACTTTTTAAAAGGTCTTGAGCAGCCTGCATAATAAGATCAAACAAACCAGAAGAACCACCCTG
>JALRGP010000099.1 GCA_023259685.1 Alphaproteobacteria bacterium
TGTTGCGCATTGGTCTAGTAATTTCCAAAAACGTATAGGACTAAGTCCTGGGCATTTTGCTAATTTTACCCAGGTCGTAATATGATGATCCATTTTCAAGATGGTGAGACGTTGTATACTAATGTAAGTGTCAAAAGTTAAAAAAATATTAATAGAACGAATGGACCAATAAATCTATGACATCTACGTATCTGAGTCTCATAACAAAAAAGGAGTATATGATTAGTTAACCTAATCCAAAAAAATCCCCTTCATTTTTAATTACCCCTGATAGCCATAAACGTTACAAAATTTACCTCATATTTAAAAAATTTGCTATATTAAACTTAGGTCTTAAAAATCCTTTTTTATAATGAAAAAAAAAAACAGCCTAGCCATCCTGGGCGTCTGTGCAATCAGCGTCCTTGGTTGCAAAGAAGACACAAAAAACAATAAGACAGAAGCATCGGAATCTAAGGCTTCTGAACCAAAAGCTTCGGAGCCAGCGTCGTCTGACAACGCTTCCAAAACAAAACCAAATAATACACAAGATACTGTAAAAGAATCTTCTGAAAAAGAAAAACATCCTAGTGATTCAAAAGTGATGGCAAAATTCTCAGATGGTCATACTATCACGAATCATGACGTATCAAAAGAATTGTCAAAACTTCCTGATGAATTACAAAAAAATTATTCCTACTCTGATTTAACCAAAATTATTTTAGAAGGAAAAATTAATGAGTATTTGTTAGACAAAGAAATCGTTGTATCTAAATTTGAAGATACTCCTGATGCAAAGAAACAACTTGAAAAAGTTAAAACTGGTATTGAGCAGAAAGCATTTCTTGGAAAAAAAGTTAAAACTGCTTCCGATCAAGATGTGCAAAAAAAATATAGTGATTTAAATAAAGAATTCGTTGAACGTAAAGAAACCGAAGTGTTACTGCGCCATATCGTTGTTGCAACACAAAGTGAAGCCATGGAGTTGATTAAAACACTTCAAAACGATCCTAAAAAATTTCAACAGATGACGATGGAAAAATCTTTAGACGCGAAAACAAAAGCAAAAGGTGGAGAATTAAATTATGTTCGCCGCGGTGTCTTTCCAAAAGAATATGAGGAAAAGATTTTTGGATCTGCTCCTGGTACAGTTTTAGAACAACCATTACCATATGAAGATAAATTCAGCGTTGTTCAAATCGGAGAAGCAAGGCTTGCAGAATTTCCAAAATTGGAAGTTATTAAAGATCGTATTATTGAAATGTTAAAAGCAGAACAGATTCTTGGTTATTTAAAAGATCTGCGTCAATCAAAGAAAGTTAAAGTCATGGATTATTCTGGGAAAGAAATGGCAGAACCTGACCGTAAATCAAATGATTTAAAAGATGAAAAAGAAGTCGACGTGACAAAGATTGATATTAATCGTGTTATTATTGATTTTGGAAGCAGAAAATATACAGTCAAAGATTTAAAGGATTTCTGTAAAGAAAATAATATTGAATTTTTAATGACGTCGAATCCAATGATTTATCAACAAATCATTTTCCAAGTTTGCCATAGTGAATTGTTGAAAGATGAAGTTGGACAGTCTGGAATTCAAAATGAAGCTGACACCAAATCACAATTTGCAGAAATGAAGCAAAATGTTTTACGTCAAGGTTTTATCGAAGATCAGGTCAATAAAAAGATTACTGATGCAGAAATTGAAAAAACTTATCGTGAGATTAAATCTCGTTTCCCTAAAGGTGAAATCGAGGCTTTGATTCGTCTGATTCCATTTAACAGTCAAACGGAAGCCGAAAATGCCTTGGCAGATATCAAAAAGAACCCAAAGAAATTTGATGAATACGTCAAAAATTGTAAGTTCAAAGATATCCGTGACAATAATGGTTATTTAAATGCGACGAAAAATGCTTACCTAACACGCAAACAAATGTCCAGTGGTGCAGCGTCAAAAGTGTTAGCATCAAAGCCCGCGACCATTGTTTCAAATGTTGTTGAACACTTGATTGCAGGAGCATCTAATATCCCATACGCTGTGGTTCGCGTCGAGAATAAAAGAGACGTCCAACCACCCCGTAAAGAAGAAATTATGAAAGAACTCTCTGAGATGACAAAACGTCGTTTAATGGGAGATTTCATGAAAGTCCTTCAAAAAAAATATGGAATTGAAAAATTTGATGATAATGGGAAACCTTTAGTTGAAGAAAGCGATCGTATTAATAATTTAGATGATTTTCCAACATCACCAGGCATTTAATTTTAATATAAACTAATGATAAAGCGGTATGGATAACATATCGCTTTTTGGGGAATAGTTTAGCGGTAGAACTCCCGGCTCTGGACCGGGCAACTCTGGTTCGAATCCAGGTTCCCCAGCCACACACATTTTGCATTCGTAGCTCAATCGGATAGAGCGTCGCCCTCCGGAGGCGAAGGTTAGGCGTTCGAATCGCCTCGAGTGCGCCATTCATAAAAAAAATAAAAAATACTCAAAAATTAACTATTTATTAATAAATAATCTGCACTATAGATTATGTAGAAAACTAAAATAGTGAAAAAAATGGCTGAAACAACGAACGTCAAAAAAAAGAAAGTCTCTTTTGCGTTACAAGGTGGCGGTGCCCACGGAGCATTTACATGGGGTGTCCTTGATGCTTTGATGGAGGACGGCCGTATTGACGTTGACGGTGTGACCGGTACCAGCGCCGGTGGTATGAATGCGGTTGCATTGGCACAAGGTATTGCCAAAGGTGGCCCTAAGGGTGCTCAAAAAGAAATGACCCTTTTTTGGGACAGAATTATTGAATCTGGAAAAAATAGCTCTTTAAACAATCGTGGTCCCATTGATAAAATGCTTGGGCATTATACAATGTACAATTCCCCAGGATTTTTAATGTTTGATTTTTTAAGTCGTATGTTCTCTCCATATGAATTAAATCCATTAAACGTTGATCCTTTAAAAGATGTCATCACAAAAACATTTGATTTTGATTTCTTAAAACAACAAAAACAATGTCAGATATTTTTATGTGCAACCCATGTATTTTCTGGGCGCTTAAAAGT
>JALRGP010000009.1 GCA_023259685.1 Alphaproteobacteria bacterium
AAATTCCTAAAAGTTCTAGAATCAATCAATGGATGTTTAACATATGGTCGTATTTTTCTAAACCTGTTTTTACTATATGGACGTCTATCAGGCTTATTTATTACAATTTATTTTCGTAGGATGAACGTATTTAAAGTTGTTGTAAAATTATTACAATCCATATATTTGATATTTTTTTGCAAATAAAACTGTTGTTCATTTCGTCCTTTAAAATGGACCTTTTTCTCATGATCGTTTAATCTCTAAGTAGGTCAATGAATAGTTACAATCATGGATATTGAGGCGCAGCGTGTTGATTTATTAAAAAGCCTAGCCCTTGGTCAAAGTGTGATTGAGAAACGAACAACAGTTCCTTCTCTTAATCACGTCTATCTTAAAGCAGAAAATGGACAGTTACATTTATCATTTACAAATTTGGATATGGAATTATCTATATCAATGACTACAAAAATTCAAAAAGAAGGAGATATTTGCGTCCCGGGTGAAGTTTTTTATGAGATTATTAAAAAATTAAAAAATGAGAAGGTTTCTGTATCATTTAAAAGCGACACACTACAAGTGGAAATAAAAAGCGGTAGCTCAACATTTTTATTGTCAACATTACCAGCCAGCGATTTTCCTCATATCGAGGGATTTGAACCAACGTCTCGTTTTTCAATTCCATCGGATCAACTGCAATTTTTAATTGATCAAACACGTTTTTCCATGTGTGAAAATACAACGCAGTACACGCTTGGGGGTATATATTTTCATATGGTTCAAGACGGATTAAGGGCCGTTTCGACCGATACCCATCGTTTATCATGTGCGCAGAAAAACGTTCATATTGATGCCATGTTTGAAGGAATGATTTTAGGAAAAAAAACAATTTTCGAAATCAGAAAGCTCTTGGATGAATCCAAAAAAGATGCCTTGTTATTGATTGGATATGGCCGTATTGAATTAAAAGTACAAACATCCTTTGCAGATATATCATTTAGTTCTCGTTTAATTGAAGGAAAATTTCCCGATTACGAGGAAACATTACAAAATCCCCTTAAATATCATATGATAGTACCCACAAAGGACTTGTTGGACGCGGTTGATCGTATGTCAACAATACTTGATAAAGACCGTGGCATTTGCTTAAAAATTAAAGAAAACCAATTGCTGATCAAAGCTTTGAACAATAAAATGGGAACTGCCGAAGACAGTATTGATATGCATTTTCCTCATCAACATCAACAAGACATTTTTTTGAACTCTAGCTATCTTTTGGACGCCCTTAAGCATATTCATTCTGATGAAACAAAAATTGAGTTTTCTTCTGATAATGAGCCTATTTTAATTACCCCCGTTCAAGATCATCCTGAAGAACAATATCTATTAATGCCTTTGATTGACTAATTCTAAAAAAAGAGAGGAAAGTAAGTCTAAATTTATTAATAATATGCTAAGATTTCTATTATCCGTTAGGCTATGTTTATATGTTTGGGCGTTTATTGGGGTACCTCTCTTCTGATATTGGCATTGATCTAGGTACTGCAAATACCCTTGTTTATGTGAAGGGAAAAGGAATTGTACTCAGCGAACCTTCCGTGGTTGCTGTTTTAAAAAAGGGTGGAAGACAACAAATTTTATCTGTTGGAGAAGAAGCGAAACGTATGTTAGGACGCACACCTGGAGATGTTCATGCTATTCGTCCACTCAAAGACGGCGTCATCGCCGATTTTGAAATTGCAGAGGCGATGATTAAATATTTCATTAAAAAAGTTCATCGCAGAAAAAATTTTTTAGCACCTCAAATCGTTATTTGCGTTCCTTCAGGGGCAACGCCTGTTGAAAGACGAGCCATTAAGGATGCGGCTGAAAGTGCAGGCGGACGTCGTGTTTATTTAATTGAAGAGCCAATGGCAGCTGCTATTGGTGCCAATTTACCTGTCACCGAGCCTATTGGATGCATGGTCGTGGATATTGGTGGAGGCACAACAGAGGTTGCTGTTTTATCTCTAGGCGGTATTGTTTATGCGACATCTGTACGCGTTGGTGGGGATAAGATGGATGAATCCATTATTCAATACGTACGTCGCCAATTCAATCTCTTAATTGGTGAATCAACAGCTGAAAAAATTAAAAAAGAAGCTGGATCTGCCGTGATGACACCTGATAGTAAAAAAATGACTGTTAATATTAAAGGACGCAGTTTAACGGACGGCATTCCAAAAGAAATACAACTTAATCAATGCCATTTGGTTGAGGCATTAACAGATGTTGTGTCATCGATTGTATCCGCAGTAAAGTCTGCCCTAGAAAGTGTTCCTCCTGAATTGTCTGCAGACATTGTAGAACATGGCATTACAATGACAGGAGGAGGTGCTCTTTTAAGAAACTTGGATTATGTTTTACAACAGGCTACCAGTGTTCCTATTCATGTGGCAGAAAACGCTTTACAGTGCGTATCGATTGGAACAGGAAGATGCTTAGAAGAAATTGAATTCTTAAGAAATTTAGAAGCATAATGATTTTTTCAACACCTCTTGTTAAAGGGGTCTTATTAAAACGTTACAAGCGTTTTTTATGCGATGTTCAATTGGAGTCTAGTGAAATTATCACGGCTCATTGCCCTAATCCTGGGGCAATGATGGGGCTGACCCATGAAGGAGAGACAGTCTTTTTATCACACTCAAACTCGCCGTCTAGAAAATTACCGTACACATGGGAAATGGTTGAAACATGTCACCCTGTTTTTAACCAGCCTGCTAAAAGTCCAACATTCATTGGAATGAACACAATGAATCCTAATCGTCTTGTTAAAGAAGGGTTAGAGACCGGTTTTTTTAGTCATATTTTTGATTTTCTGACATTTCAATGTGAAGTAAGATATGGCACCAATTCCCGTGTTGATTTTGTTTTAAAAGGAGAAAAAGGACTGTGTTATTTAGAGGTTAAAAATGTCCATTTATGTCGGCATGATGGTTTAGCTGAATTTCCTGATTGTGAAACAGCAAGAGGCGCAAAGCATTTAATGGAATTATCGGAGCTTTCCAAAGCCGGTGTTTCCTGTGTGGTCATGTATATCGTTCAACGTAATGATGTGACCACCTTTCAAGTTGCAAAAGATCTAGATAAAAAATACGGTATTGCATCGGATATTGCGAAACAAAGCGGTGTAATCATGTTAGCCTTTACGTGTGATGTTTCAACGAAAGGAATTTTCTTAGATAAACAGTTAAAAGTTCTTTAGTAAAAAGAATGAGCAAATGAAGATCTTCATCCAAGAGTTACGAGTCATTACGTTAGAGTTAACCTTAATTCTAATGTCTCTATCCCCATCACAGTCTTTCTCATAGGGGTATTTAAGAGCCAATGATTTCTGCTTGGATCGCACCGGTTGCTTTAATTCCTTTTAAAATGTCGGTCATGTCACGCGGTGATACCCCCAATGCATTTAAGGCATCCACAAGCTCGTCCAATGTTGCCCCTTCAACAAAAGAAAATTTCCCTTTTTCTTCGTTAATTGTGGCTTGGCTTCTGTCTAATACAACGGTTTGGGGGCCACTGGACGGGGTGGGGGATGGTGTATTAGTGTTATTGTCTTGCCCCACTTGTTCGTTAAATTTTTTTAGTTGAATTTGATAAGTTTGATCTAAGTTTTGTAATTCTTGTGCATAAAAAGCTTGGGCGGCTTTAATTTGAGATAAATTGTCCGTAGTTTTAAATTTTTGCAATTGTTCAATAATGGTGTTGAATTTTAATCTTAATTGCTCTTGATCATGGACATAGGTTGTTTTTAAGCGATCAATGTCTTCTAAAGGAGACGGCTGAATTGAGCGCTCCAAAGATACAGGTGTTATGTTCGGCGTATTGATTGAAGATTGAAACAATATATTCGGTTGGGATGCCTCAGATGTTTCAATAACCTTGATACTGATGGATCCATGGGTAATGGCAACGGGTGCAATTTTAACATGGCTGCCCATGACAATGACCCCACTGGGATCAATATAAATTTTTGCACTTTGGTCCGGTTCTACGGTTAATTGTTCAATGGTCATCATAAAATTCACCAAATCATTTTGATGATGAAGAGGTACATGAATGTCAATGGTGGCGGGATCTAGGGAATTGGCAATGGTTTGTTGAAAAGCATTATTAATAGATTTTGAAACTCTTGACGATGTCGTAGCATCAGGATTACGAAGGCCAAGACGTAATTTTTTCAAGTTTTTTAATTCGAAATCAACTTCTTTTTCAACGATCGCTCCGTTAATGATTTTACCGCTTGTGGGGACCCCATCGGTGATTGTCATGGCTCGCCCTTGTGCGGCGATTCCCGATACGTTGACTTGTCCTTGGGCAACCGCCACAACCTCGTCGCGTCCGCTCAGCAGTGGAGTGACCAGCAATGTTCCGCCCCGTAGATCTTTTGCGTCCCCAAGGGCCGAAACAGTCACATCGATACGGCTGCCATGGCGTGAAAAGGGTGGTAAAATGGCGGATACCATGACGGCTGCTACATTTTTTCCCGATAAAAACTGAGAGTGATCACGCATGTTGACGCCCAACCTTTCCAACATTCCCGATAAACTTTCTTTGGTATAGGGAATAGAATTCAGGGTGTCACCAGTTCCATTCAGCCCAACCACAAGTCCGTATCCTACCAATTGATTGTCGCGTACATCGGTAAATTGGGCAATATCTTTGAGACGAACTTTTAAAGATTGAAACGATTTTTTATGGAAGGGATGAACGTAATGTTTATAAAGATGATCATCGGTATTGGTGGGAGCACCCACCACGTAAAATCCAATGATATGCACAATATTGGTCATAATCATTAAAAATTTGAACATCCCTCACCAACGACACCCACTTTTAAAAATATATGCAAAAAATATGCCAATACGTATCTTAGGGACGTGGTAAAAAATGGTTTAATTTTTCTTTATGATCCACAATATAAATCATATCGGTGACGATTTTATTTAAAAATCCTTCTTTGATCATGTGATGAATTAAAGACACCAAAGGATCCCAATAACGGTTTTCATTCATTAAAATAATTGGGTTTTGATGAAGACCCAGTTGGCTCCATACCAATATTTCAAAAAATTCGTCCAAGGTACCGCTGCCACCGGGCAAAATAATAAAACCTTCAGCTTTGTCAAACATCATTCTTTTTCTTTCGTGCATGGAAGATGTAATATGTAATTCTTGAAGACCAGGCAAAATGCCTTCCTTATCTTTTAAAAAATCAGTAATAATGCCGCAGGCATAACCGCCTGCGTCCAATACGCTTTGCGCAACAATACGCATTAATCCTCGCGCGCCCCCCCCATAAACAAGCCCATAGCCGTGGCTCACAAGGGTACGTCCAACATACTGAGCCAGATGCGAATAACTAGGATCAAGCCCTTCTGACGAGCCACAGTATACACATAATAATTTTTGATTCATTGATTGCTGTAGGTTGTTATTTTATTTAATTGTGACATAAATTTATTTATTTTATCAAAATTTTTATTTAAACATAATTCAAAATACTTACATAATTTTTTCTAATATTGTGGAATCTAAATTTTGAATAACACATCCTTGTCCCAACCCTTTTGGAAGAATCACACGAATTCCATCCTTGTTCTTTTTTTTATCATGAGACATCACAGAAATCATGTCTTGCGCGGAGAATGTGCAAGATATGGGAAGCGACAAACGATTAAAATGATCAATAATTTTTTCCAAGTCATCAAAAGAATTCAGGCCTTGTATAATCGCATAACGATAAGCAATGATGATACCAATGCCAACCGCAATTCCATGGGGTATTGTGAAATTGGACAGAGTTTCAATCCCATGACCAAAAGTATGTCCCAAATTTAAAAAAATACGATCAGAATAATTTTTTTCCAAAAAATCATTGCCAATAATTTTTAATTTCAATCGCACACTGGGTTCAATAAATTTTTCAAGTTTTCCAACATCATAAAGGTCATTCAAACTTTTAAAATGATTGTCCAAATCATTAAATAATTGTTTGTCACACATCAAAGCATGTTTAAGCAGTTCAACGTATCCTGATTGCAGCTGGCCAATGGGCAAAGTTTTTAAAAAATCTGCATGGCACACAGTTATTTTGGGGGGATAGAAACAGCCAATAATATTTTTGATATCGTTACAATTAATGCCGGTCTTACCTCCAATAGAGCTGTCAACTTGAGATAATAAAGTTGTTGGAAAAAATATCCAATCAATACCTCGCAGTAACGTTGCCGCCACAAACCCACATAGATCACCAATGGTTCCACCACCAATGGCAACAAGCGTTGTGTCTCTGGTCACATAAGGGGTTAGATGGGTGGTCAATTGTGCGTAGGATGATAATGATTTTGTGGATTCACCTGATGGCCATGGAACAAAAAGTTTAGCCTCAGCACATGCATGTTCAATATATTGTGGATTCAAGATTTGATCATAAACAACAATATAATTTGAAATACTATTTAAAATATCAAAAGAGCGAGAAAAATAAACAGCAGATTGGATATGTAAAGAATAACCGTAGGATATCAATGTTGTAAAGCAATAAAATTAACCGTATCAATCATGCGGTTAGAAAATCCCCATTCATTATCGTACCACGCAAGAACACGCCCCATATGCGGACCCACCGTTTGAATTTGAGATAAATCAACAATACAACTATGGGGGTCATGGTTAAAATCACAGGACACCAGTGGTTCATTTGTCGTAGATAAAATTCCCACATACGTTTGTTGGGCTTTAAGAATGATATTGTGAATTACATCGACGGATACCTCTTGACGTGTTGTAAAGACAAAATCAAGAGCTGATACGTTCATTGTTGGTACACGAATAGCCGTTCCGTCCAGTTTTCCTTTTAAATGTGGCAGAATCAGAGATACTGATTTTGCTGCACCTGTGGTTGTTGGAATCATAGAATGGGCAGCAGCCCGAGCACGTCTTAAATCCTTATGATAAGAATCAACCAAACGTTGGTCTCCGGTATACGCATGGATCGTTGTCATGTATCCACATTCCACAGTCAAAGCATCATCTAAAGCTTTCACCAAGGGGACTAAGCAATTCGTTGTGCATGATCCATTCGATATGATTTGGTGGGTATCGGATATGTCTCGATGATTAATACCATAGACAACGGTAATATCGGCGCGATCACAAGGGGCAGATACGATCACCCTTTTGGCACCTTGATCATTATTGCAATGTAAAAGGGCTTGGTCTTTTGTCGTAAAACGTCCAGAACATTCCATAACCATATCTATTCCCAAATTTTTCCACGGTAAAGAAGACGGATCCTTATCGCACAAGATTTTAAAGCGATGAGCATTCACACATAAATCTCCCTGATCAATAGAAACGGTATGATTTAAACGACCATGGACAGAATCATATGTTAAAAGATGAGCATGATCATCGACGGAACCTAAATCATTAATGGCAACGATATCAAAATTTTTTATTTTTTGCTCTAAAAAAGCCCGTATGATCATTCGACCAATACGGCCAAAACCATTGATTGCCACACGATAACGCATGCTACCTCCGTTATTTATATGATGATTAGGCAGATGTGGAATTTAAACGTTTAGCTAAGCGAGATACTTTGCGCGCAGCAGTGTTTTTATGAATAACACCTTTGTTAACGCCTTTCATTAATTGACTTTCAGCATTGACGAATGCTTGTTGACGTTCGTTTGTGTCACTGGATTTACTTAAAATATCTAAGGCTTTTTTAACAAATGTTCTTATTTTACTCATGCGAGATTTGTTAACAGCCGTTTGACGGATTGTTTTCCGAATGCATTTTTGTGCAGACTTATGGCAAGCCATTATTTTTCACAATAACTATTATTATTAATATTATGAAAAATACATGGAAAAAAATCAAATTTTTTACAAATTGTGGGCTTAAGATTTAATTGTCAGGGCGAACGCATCTTAATTTTTTATAAAAATTGTGTAAAATGCGATATGTGATATTCAATCGTTTTTGCTGTGTCTAATGAAAATATCACCAAAGTATTTGAACACATAACAGATTAAAGAGTAGAAAAGATCCAACTTCATCCAAAGATGCGTTCGCTCTAGCATCATCTCTCTTTTTGTCGTCCCGTCTTCACGGGCACGACAAGAGGATGAAAAATAAAAGTACAACAACGTTAGTTGGATATGCAAAATATCTTAAATTGCTATTTTTTGAAAATCCATATGGCTACTTTCATTTAAAATAATTTGAAAAGCTTTTTGTTGCTCAGGAATAACCAAAATTGGCGATCTCGTGTGGGCACAAAATCCTAATCTCTGATTTCCGCTAATAAAATTAAACAGTATGATGTTTTGTAGCGATATTTTGCAGCGTTTCACTGTAGATTTTAAAAAATTAGTAGAAAATTTAATGTCTTGATACACAAAATGATCTAAATCATCACACAAGTGATAGCGAATCATCCAAAATTTAATCACTTGATCATCGACAGCGCCGTATTTACGACATTCCATCTTGTACAGATCATCTTTTGCGTGAGTAATTTTAAAATGTTTTTCTTTGATGCCGGTGATACCGTTGGGAACATTAACCCATATTTCTGAAAAAGGTGTAGATAATGACATGGTTTATATCCTTGAAAAAGTGTCTAAAAATTGTTTTTGCTGATTGAGATTATTAACAAATAAATCTCGCATTAATTCCATTTGTGTTTGGCGATCTTTAAATTTCGCAAGGACAATGTCCGGATCATCCATGCTGTACTTGTTATAAAGAGTCGTGAGTTCTGTAATTGTATAAGAAATGTCAGCAATATCGTTTTGCAAAGTTTGATAATAAAAAATGGATGAAGCTTCCAGTGTATGCAACTGGTGCGATGCATGTGTCACCACATCCATTGTTGTTTGAAAGATTGGATTATCAATTATAGTGTCGATTTTTAAGGTTTTAGCCATCCTAAGGGATCTAATAATACCCTCGATAGCAGGATGATCTGCGGTGATGCGCACAGGTTCAATCATATTGATGTCATTGGTATAAACATCCAGATTTTTCACAGAAACACCTTGAAAATAAGATGTATCCTCATTGTAAGGAGGACGCAAAGGAGGCAAATCATTGAGCGACGCAACGGCTTTTGTTTGAGTATGGGTTCCAGCAAAAACAAACTCGTTTTGATGAATTGTATTCAAAGTATGTGTTAAACGATCTAACATTGATTCAATTTGCATAGGGTAGCTGTAGTCTTGATTCGATAAGCTTGAATTCATATGAGATAATAATCCATTAAATTCAATGGCTATTGATGATATGTCGTGCAAGGAATTTAAATATACATTTTGTCTTGCTGATAATAATTCATTATTTTTTAAATAATTATTTAATAATGACAATTGAGATTCCGTTTGAAGGCAGGTGTACACATCATTGGTTTGGGAATAATAAAATCCACGCCCTTTGGTGGCAAGTTTTTGCTCCAACGTTAATAGATCATCTTTTTGGTAAGACCAATAAGAATTTTGCGAAACCATTAAAGGATAAGATGGCATTCATCATGCAATTAAAGAATTTTTTATCAAGTTGCAATAATCATGCCTGTTTAAAAATTTGATATAATTAAAATAAAACAGTGGTGTATTGCATTGCAACTATCTTCTACGGATCTTACCAATTCTATCCAAATATTAAATGATTTATTGGCACATAGTTATTCATTGTATTTAAAAACACAAAATGCCCATTGGAACGTTCAAGGACCATCATTTTACATGCTGCATCTGCTATTTGAATCCCAATATCAATCATTACAAAATGCGATTGATGAAATAGCAGAACGTATTAGAACATTGGACGGTGTTATCGAGGCATCTTTTCAAAAATTTCATCAAAAATCTGGAGTGAAAGAATGCGCTGATGATTATAAAGATAGATATATTTTAAATGTATTGGTTAATGATCACGACTATATGATTCAACACATCAGAGATTTATTAAAAAAAATAGAAAAATATCATGATGATGGCACAAAAGATTTACTGACATCACGGTTAAAGGACCATGAAAAAATGCATTGGTTTTTAAAAAGTCACATAAAGTTTGATAACAAATGACAAAAGATCACAATTTTACCCTGTTAGAATATGATTTGTATCATCTTAACGACAACATATCGTCCATTGCAATTGATACGGAGGCCATGGGCTTGTCGTTGCATAGGGATCGTTTATGCCTTGTGCAGATTTATACGAATGATAGCCAAACATATTTAATTCATTTCCCAAAACCAATTTTTGATAAATCTCCTAACTTAAAGCATGTCCTCACCAATCCTCAGATTTTAAAAATTTTTCATTATGGGCGATTTGATATGGCCATTTTAATGAAGAGTTTTGATATCAAGATTCATCATGTTTTTTGCACAAAAATTGCATCTCGTTTGGCTAGAACGTTTACCGACAAACACAGCCTGAAAGACCTATGCAAAGAATTATTAAACGTTGAACTGCAAAAAAATGAGCAAACATCAGATTGGGGAGGAAATTTAAATCACAAACAATTAAAATATGCATCAAATGACGTGATTTATCTTCAGCAAATCAAAGACATTTTACAAAAAATGCTCATCAGAGAAAATCGTTTGGATATGGCCCAAGCGTGCTTCGATTTTTTAACCACACGTGCGTATATGGACATTGTGGCCGGTGAAAATTTTGATGTCTTTCCTTATAAAATGTTGAGATAATCGAGTTTTCATGAGGTTAGCAATAATCAAAATGATGATGAAAGAACCCGTTTCCAACTGGGATTCTTGGTGTTTAAAAAAATATGCTCATGATGATTTTTTAATGATACGAAAACGTTTTCCAAGTGCGACTCATATGATTGGATATTGTTTACATCAAAAAATTCCACTGTCACATGATTCTTTGCAACATGATATTTTCACAATTGGCGTTTATTATCTAGAGTTTTTTTATAAATATTTAAAAATTGTGAGGAAAATATGGGAGTATTGTTTGTCATCTTTATCGATGTCCGTGTTTCTGTACGAAAGATTGTTGGGCATTTTTAAAAATATTCAATTATCAACGTCTTTTAATCATTATCAGAAAATTATTTTTTATTTTATTATTGTGACCATCGATTTAATTAAAAATGGTGATCTGGATGTGGCTCTGATGACATGGGATCAGCGTGTCCAAGATTTATGTCCGCAAACATGATGATTGCACTTTTTGAACCAGAAATCCCCCAAAATACCGGCACAATTATTCGTACATGCGCCTGTTTTGAGATACCTCTGCACCTCATCGAACCCTTAGGATTTTCATTGTCAGATAAATATTTAAAAAGATCCGCTATGGATTATAATGAGTTAGCCCACGTCAAACGGCACTCTGATTGGAATGAATTTGTACAGTCCACTACATCCCAAAGACTTGTTCTGGTGGATGTGAAGGGTGAATCATCTTACCTTGATTTTGAGCCCCAACCTCATGATCTGTTTATTTTTGGCAAAGAAAGTTGTGGAGTTCCCGCAGCAATTTTTAACGCAATACCAAATCGCATATCAATCCCCATGCGAACAGGTCGATCTTTGAATTTAGCGATGAGTGTTGCCATGATCATCAGTCGTTTCCAAATGTAATACCAAAGATCCTTATAAGCGCATGCGAAACCAGCAAAGATTAGCTATAATAGACATAGGGATTTGTAAAAAATCAACACGTGAAACCAGTTGTTTTATGTATATTGGATGGGTGGGGAATCGACCAAACGTCTCAATGGGATGCAACACGCGAAGCGGTATTTTTTAAGGATTTGTGTCATAAATATCCATCCACAACCCTTCATGCGTCAGAGTCTTATGTAGGGTTGCCAGCTGGTCAAATGGGCAACAGCGAGGTTGGTCACACAACAATTGGTCTTGGACGTGTGGTTTTGCAAGATTTGGAACGTATCAATCAAAACCTCAATGATGATATGCCTCAGTTGGAAAATTTGTTAAAAACACAGGGGACGATTCATCTTATGGGGCTGCTATCCAAGGGAGGTGTCCATTCTCATATGAATCATTTCCAAAAAGCCATTAACATTCTTCACAAACATCAAAAAAAGTGTATCTTGCATATTTTTTTAGATGGTCGCGATACACCTCCCAAACAAGCCCTTGAAGATTTAAAAAATCTTGATTCAAAAGGATATGCCTTTGGAACAATGATGGGACGTTTTTATGCAATGGATCGGGATCAACGTTTTGGTCGAACAAAACAAGCCTACGACGCGATGATGTTTCAAAAAGCAGATTATTATTTTAATTCACCAGAAAAAGCCATTGAGTTTTTTTACGCCCAAGATATTACCGATGAGTTTATCCCCCCTTGTGTATTTTTGCCGTCCCACATTAAAAATGGTGACAGTTTATGGATGATCAATTTCAGATCCGATCGCGTGCGACAATTATTGAACACATTATTGAATAAAAAATTTAATGAATTTCATACGGCTCATATTCAGTTCGATCATGCCATTGCTATGACATCTTATTCGCATGATTTAGATCAATTAATGACCGTTCTTTTTAAAAAAGAACATCATCATGGCGGACTGGGAGAGATTGTCTCGCAAAAAAATATACCGCAATTGCGCATCGCCGAAACGGAAAAATATGCTCATGTTACATTTTTTTTTAATGGCGGCCAGGAAGACCCCTTCCCTCTTGAGGATCGCATTTTAATTCCTTCGCCCAAGGTAAAAACCTATGATCTTGAACCAAACATGAGTGCGGTTGCCATCACTGATATCCTTATCGACAAGATAAAAGAAAAAAAATATGGTTTCATTGTGGTGAATTACGCTAATGCAGACATGGTGGGTCATAGTGGTCGTTACGAAGAAACGAAAAGAGCCATTCTTTGTTTGGATGAGTGTGTCAAACGCTTAAGCGATTGTTGTTTAAAGGAGGATGTCTCTTTAATTGTAACTTCCGACCATGGGAATGCTGAATGTATGAGGGATGCTATTACAAATGGGCCTCATACGGCCCACACACTGAATCCAGTGCCATTAGTTATTGTCGATAGCAATGCCGATTCATCATGGCTACCCAAATTCGGAGGATTAAAGAATGTTCAAGACATTGTGTTAAAGGCAATGTTTCACGTGAAACAATAGGAGAAAAAATGATTCAAAAAATGAGAGCAGCAGGGAAATTAACATCAGAAACCCTCGATTTTATTGCACCTTATGTCAAAGAAGATGTGTCCACAGATGCGTTAAATCAATTATGTCATGATTTTATTGTGTCCCACGGTGCGATTCCTGCGCCACTCAATTACAAGGGCTTTCCCAAAAGCATCTGCACATCCATCAACCATGTCGTTTGCCATGGAATACCAGGCCCCAAAAAATTAAAAAATGGCGACATTGTGAATATTGATGTGACCGTCATTTTGGATGGTTATCATGGGGATGCAAGTCGAATGTTTAAAATTGGAAAAACATCTAAACTCGCCAATCATTTGATTCAGGTCACCTATGATGCTCTCATGGTTGGTATAGAATCGGCTCAGCCTGGAAAAAATATTGGGGATATTGGTTTTAAAATTCAATCTTACGTGGAAAAATATGGCTTTAGTGTGGTCAGAGATTTTTGTGGGCACGGTATCGGAACGGAATTTCATTGTGCTCCAGAAGTTCGTCATTTTGGAAAAAAAGGAAGTGGCCCAAAGATTCAAGAGGGAATGTTTTTTACCATAGAACCTATGGTTAATGCCGGAAAGTATTATACAAAAGTTTTATCTGACGGATGGACGGCGGTGACATCTGATGGATCTCTGTCGGCTCAGTGGGAGCATACAATTGCCATCACGGAACATGGTCCAGAAATTTTAACATTATCATAAAATGTTTCACGTGAAACATTTTTAAAGGAGAAAAAAATGAAAACAATCGGAGTTTTAAAAGAAGAATCTCGTGTGGCTTTGGCGCCAACGGGGGCTGCTTCGCTCATTAAAAAAGGCTATCGCGTCTTAATCCAAAATCAGGCTGGTGTGGAGGCATTTTTTGGCGATGAAGATTATGAAAAAGTTGGTGCATCCATTGAATTATCAGACAAAAAAATTATGGCGGAATCGAATATATTGTTGCGTATTCAACCTTTTACGCCTAAGCAAATCACATCTCTTAAAAAAGACACGACTGTTATTGGCTTTTTAAATCCATTTGATGAAAAAACACACAATGCTTATCATAAGCATTGTCTACGGTCCTATGCCTTTGAAAAAATGCCCAGGATATCCAGGTTTCAATCAATCGATGCTCTATCATCCCAAGCAAATATTGCTGGGTATCAAGCCGTCCTCGAGGGGGCTCGTCTTTTAAAAAAGGTTTTTCCTATGATGACCACCTCTGCGGGTTCTATTTATCCCGTTCGTCTGATGGTCATTGGTATTGGGGTTTTAGGTCTTCAAGCCATCGCAACCGCAAAACGTTTGGGGGCTGTCGTCTATGGTTACGATATACGTCCCGAAACCAAAGAACAAGTTGAAAGTTTAGGTGGGGTTTTTATTGGCAACAAAGACGCCTATCATGAACACCTGAAAAAAACAGGCATCGTTATAACTGCTGCTCAAGTTTTATCGAAAAAAGCACCGATCATTATTGATACAATGGAGTTTTCTTTGCTGAAAAAAAGATCTGTCATCATCGACACGGCGATCCAAACGGGCGGCAATTGTATTTATTCAAAAATTGGCGAGGAAATTATTTATGACGGCATTACAATTTATGCTCCCGCGTCATTACCGTCCATGCTCAGCCACGACGCCAGCCATTTAATATCTCAAAATTTTTGCCATTTCATTCAGTTTCTCGAAAAAAATGACCCTGATTTAGAGCAATGCATTGTGTAGGAGAATAAATTGTTATATAGTATTGAATTAGAGCAAGCCTTACTTGGGGCCGTTTTAGTTGATAATCAATTAATTGAACATGTGATCGATTTTTTACGTCCGCATCACTTTGCCACACCATTTCACGGTAAATTATATGAATTAATTGCCTTATTTCATGACAAAGGAAAAATGGCAAACCCATTAACGTTGAAATCCTCTCTTCCCCAAGACGACACATACGATGATCATTATTTGGCAAGCCTTGCGGCCAACGCCCTGTCATTAAGTGGCATTGATGAATACGGTCGGCAAATTTATGATTATTATCAACGTCGTTCCCTTTGTGTGATTGGTGATGATATTAAAAATCATGCGGAAAATTTAAAAGATAAAAATCCTTTGGAACAAATCGAAGAAGCCGAAAAAAAACTTTTTGATCTCAGCAAGGGGCACGGCACCAATACGCAAACCATCTCATTTCAAACGGCGTTGATCGAGGCGATCCACCACGCAGAACTGGCTTATAAAAAAACATCCCAGGTGGTGGGGGTTACCACCGGATTTATTGAACTTGATCAAACTTTAGGGGGCCTCCATCCATCGGATTTACTGATTGTGGCCGGTCGTCCATCCATGGGGAAAACAGCCTTTGCCACCAACATTGCCTTTAACGCTGCGAAAAAAAATTTACACCACAAAGGGGAGGGGGCCAGTGTTTTATTTTTTTCCCTTGAAATGTCCAGCGAACAATTGGCCTTGCGTATTTTATCCAGCGAATCTGCTATTCCCTCCGATTACATCCGACGCGGACACCTCAGTGATGATCAATTTACCCACTTGATGATGACCAGCCGAGATATTAACGCCGTTAATCTATTTATTGATGATACACCGGCATTGTCGATTGCGGGCCTTCGTAATCGTGCCAGACGCATGAAGCGCCTCCATAATATTGGGCTGATTGTGATTGATTATTTGCAATTATTGGAAGGCAGTGGATACCGCGGCGGAGAAAGCCGCGTTCAAGAAATATCTGAAATCTCACGTGGACTCAAAGCCATCGCAAAAGAATTACATCTGCCAGTGGTGGCATTATCTCAGTTATCCCGTGCCGTTGAACAACGGGAAGACAAACGTCCGCAATTGTCTGATTTACGTGAATCGGGATCCATCGAACAGGACGCTGACGTTGTGATGTTTGTGTATCGTCAAGAATATTACGAAGGGCGTAAAGAACCGCAACCTGGGACAGATAAACACCTGGAATGGATGGCGGAAATGGATAAGGTTCGAAACAAAGCCGAAGTCATCATCGCAAAACAACGGCACGGCCCCATTGGAATTATCCCTCTGTTTTTTGACGGACGTCTCACGAAATTTGGAAATTTGGAATTAAATCGTTGATGATAAAAGTTTACGGCAAAAAAAAAGCCCGTATCAAACGACACGGGCTTATTCCATTTATGTTAAAGGAGGTGCCTCCCAAAAAATAAGGGAACTTAGAATTTGTATCCGACGCTGGCGGAAATTCTGTGTTGGCAAACTTTGAAAGATGCACCTGGGTTGATGTTATTGCTTGCTTCAACACCTGTGGCATTCAATGTTGTGTTGGATCCAAAGACGTACGCATAATCAAGTCCAACGAACATTTGTTTTGTAATGTATGTGCGAACACCACCACCCACAAGGAAGTTAATGGCTTTGGATTTCTTTTCAGCCAATACCGTTGCAGCTGCAGCTTTCGCATTGCCGTCTTCACTCAATGCGCCACCGTTAATAGTGTTGGTGATTTTGAATTGACCGCAATCGATACCGGCTTTGATATGCAATTGGGTGTTTGGGGTCACAAAGTAACCAAGCAAAATGTTCGCGCCATAGTTAAATCCACGTTTAATATTGAAACGGTAGAAATATTTGTCTGTGGATGTGTGATTAACATAATTTCTGTTGGTGCCATCAAAGTTTGCGAACAATTCGATACCGGCAACGGCACAGGATGAAAATCCATAGTTATACCCAAGGATCAAACCGCCTTGGAATGCACCGCGTCCCAAAGACTGGGAAATTTTTGATGTACCTATAAAATATCCAAGCTCACTTTTGACGCCATCAATATCTGAATCTTGTGTGTAGTCAACGGAGTTAGCATTGGCACCAGCTTGAAGGGCGATATAAAAACCTGTCGCAGCAGGGTTGGCTTGAACAACTGCAGCAGTCGTGGCCAAAAGTGCAAAAGCACGTAAAGATGATTTCATGAAGAAAATCCATATTTGTTACAACATAATCACTGTAAGATGTTTACGACCCCACGTCAACACTTTTTGTATTTTTTTAAAAACACAAAAAACATGTGTGATATTTTTGCCACAGATATCCATCCTGTCCGACTGTCTGACGCCATTCTTACCACCCGACCCTATGGCGGCAAGCCCAAAGTTTTGGTATAGAAATCAGGTTTAAGGTAGCATTTGCTAGGA